>JAILRK010000268.1 GCA_024698225.1 Oscillospiraceae bacterium
AGGACGTGTTCAAGAGCGTCAGCGTCCTCTCCGGCGGCGAGCTGAGCCGGCTTTACCTCTGCACGATCATGGACGAGGCGGTGAACCTGCTCATTCTCGACGAGCCGACGCACCACCTCGACATCGCCTCCCGCGAGTGGATCGAGGAGGCGGTGGAGGCCTACGACGGAACGCTGCTGTTCGTCAGCCACGACCGCTATTTCATCAACCGCTTCGCAACGCGCATCTGGGAGCTTTCCGACGGCGTCATCACCGACTATCCCGTTGGCTTCGAGCGCTACCGCCGCATCAAGACGGAGCTTCAGCCCGCAGAGGAGAAAAAGGCTGTACAGGAAAAACGCCTTACAGAGAAAAAGCCGAAGGCAGGCCGCGGCGCGCAGGGTGCGAAGCGCCGGCTGACCATCGTCGAGCGCGACATTGCCGCGCAGGAGAGCGCCATTGCGGACCTGGAGGCGCAGTTGGAGGCAGCGGCGGAGGACTATGAGCGCTACGCCGCGCTCTACGCCGAGAAAACGGCGGCGGAGGAGGCGCTTGAGGCGCTGATGGAGCAGTGGGAGACGCTTGCGCAGGAGGCCATGGAGTGAGACGCTGCTTTCTGGCGGCGGCTGCGCTCTGCGCCGTACTCAGCGCCCTGGTGCTTGCGGTGCCGGGGCTGCGGTTCAGCGCGCTCTTGCTGCTGTGCCTCGCGGCGCTGAGCGTCGTGGCGGCGCTGCTGGGCCGGCGCGCGCGGCGCGCTCTTGCGGCGCTGTTGTGCGTGGGGCTTGTCTGCTTCCTCGGTTTGGAGGCGCTGGTCGTCTCCGGCGCAAAGGGCACACAGGCGGAGGACGACGTGTCCTGGGTGCTGGTGCTTGGCGCGGGCGTGCACGGCACGCAGCCCTCGCTGATGCTGCGCGTGCGGCTGGACGCGGCGCTTGCCTTTCTGGCGGACAGACCGGGCATCCCCGTTGTCGTCTCGGGCTGTCAGGGCAGGGGCGAGGACATCAGCGAGGCGGAGTGCATGTTCCGCTATCTCACCGCGCACGGCATAGACGCCGCGCGCGTGTGGAAGGAGGAGCGCGCCACCAGCACACGCACGAACTTCACCTATGCCGCCGAGCTGGTTGCCGCGCGCGATCTTGACCCGACCGCTGCCTTTGCCTACGTCACAAACGACTTCCACGTGTACCGCGCGGGCGTGATTGCAGGCGTGCCGCAGGCGTACGGCGTCGCGGCAAAGCTGCCGCGCACGGCGTACTATGACGCGCTGGAGTTCAATTATTTCATCCGCGAGGCGTTCGCGCTGGCGAACGAACTACTCTTTAGAATGGACTTGGACCTATGAACGACAATATCATCTGCATCTGCTATTCCCGCACGGGCAAAACCAGACAGGTTATGAAGGAGCTTTCCGCTGCGCTGGACTGCGAGCTGGTGGCGCTGCGGGACACCGCGAACCGCCAGGGCCTGCTGGGCACGCTGCGCTGCGGACTGGATGCCATGCGCAAAAAGACGAAGCCCATCAACCATCTGGTCATGCGCCGCAGGCTTTCGGACTACGACCTGGTGATTCTCGGCACGCCGGTCTGGGCGGGGCGCTGCTCCAGCGTGATGCGGGGCTTTCTCAAACGCCGCGGCTACGAGATGGACGACGTCGCCTACGTGATTACCCACGCCAGCGAGGAGCCGTACCGCAGCGTGTTCGAGCAGATGGACCGCTATCTGGAGCGTCCGCACGTTGCGGAGGTCTCACTCTGTCCGGGCTCCGCGGGCTACGTTTTCTGGCGCGACCAGTTTCTCAGAACCGTTGCCGAGCGCATGGAGATAGAATTGCAGCCCATCCCCGAGACGGACGCCGAAGAAACGGAGTGCTGAGCGATGTGGGAGAAGCTGAAGGAGCTGGAGCGTCGCTTTGCCGAGCTCGGCGAGCTGCTGGAGATTCCGGAGATTTACGCTGACCCCGCGCGGCTCAAGGCGCTTACGCGCGAGCAGAAGGAGCTGGAGGGCGTCGTCACGGCGTACCGCGCCTACCGCGACGCGGAGCGGACCATCGCCGAGAGTGAGGCGCTGCTCTCGGACGTCGAGCTTGCCGAAATGGCGCGCGATGAGCTGAGAAGCGCCAAGGCGGAGCGGGAGCGGCTGTTTGAGGCGCTTCGCGTACTGCTGCTGCCCCGTGACCCCAACGACGACAGGAACGTCATCATGGAGCTGCGCGGCGGCGTCGGCGGCGAGGAGAGCGCGCTCTTCGCCCGTGACCTCTTGCGCATGTATACCATGTATGCCGAGAAGCACGGCTGGCGGATGGAGCTGATGAACCTGAGCGAAACGGAGCTCGGCGGTGTAAAGGAAGCAGACCTTACAATCATTGGAGACGGCGCCTATTCGCGTCTGAAATATGAATCGGGCGTCCACCGCGTCCAGCGCGTGCCGGAGACGGAGTCCGGCGGGCGGGTGCACACCTCGACCGCGACGGTGGCGGTGCTGCCGGAGATGGAGACGGTGGACGTCGACCTGCGCGAGGAGGACATCGAGATGCAGGTCTACCGCGCCAGCGGCGCGGGCGGTCAGCACGTCAACAAGACCAGCTCCGCCGTGCGCCTGATTCACCGGCCGACGGGCATTGTGGTCAACTGTCAGGAGGAGCGCTCGCAGGTGCAGAACCGCGCGAAGTGCATGCAGATGCTCGCCAGCAAGCTCTACGACATGGAGCGTGAACGCGTGGAGGGCGCCATCACCAGCGAGCGCCGCGCACAGGTGGGCACGGGCATGCGCAACGAGCGCATCCGCACCTATAATTTCCCGCAGAACCGCGTCACCGACCACCGCCTCAGCGGCGAGGGCAGGAGCTTCAACATCGCCTCCGTCATCAACGGGGAGCTGGACCCCATCATCGACGCGCTGACCATGCAGGCGCAGGCGGCGGCGCTGGCGTCGCAGGAGACCCAGTGAGGGACCGCGGCAGAAAGCAACAGGAAGGACCCATGACGACACAGTATTTTACCATCACATCCGAACGGGACACGGCGCAGATTGCGGCGGCGGCGGAGATTCTGCGCCGCGGCGGTCTGCTTGCCATTCCCACCGAGACCGTCTACGGGCTCGGCGCGGACGGGCTGAACGAGGACGCCGTGCGCCGCATTTTCGAGGCGAAGGGCCGCCCGCAGGACAACCCGCTGATTCTGCACGTGCCCTCCGCCGACTGGCTGACGCGCTGCTGCGACGACGTGCCGGAGACGGCGTACCGGCTGGCGGAGGCGTTCTGGCCGGGACCGCTGACCATGATTCTGCGCAGGAAGCCCGTGGTGCCGCTGCGCACGACGGGCGGGCTGGACACCGTGGGCATGCGCTGCCCCGACCACGCGGTCACGCGCGCCATCATCGCTGCGGCGGGCGTGCCCGTTGCCGCGCCCAGCGCCAACACCTCCGGAAGACCCAGCTGCACCACCGCCGCGCACGTCCGCGCCGACATGGACGGGCGGATTGACGGCGTGGTGGACGGCGGCGCCTGTGCGGTGGGCGTGGAGTCCACCATCATCGACCTCACCTGTACGCCGCCGCGGCTGCTGCGCCCGGGCGGACTGCCGCTGGAGAAGCTAAAGGCGGTGCTCGGCGCGGTTGCGCTGGACAAGGCGGTCACGCAGCCGCTCGGCGCGGGGGAGAGACCCCGTGCGCCGGGCATGAAATACCGCCACTACGCCCCGCGGGCGCGCGTTACCGTCGTCACCGGCTCCTGCGCCGAGAGCGCGCGACATCTGCGCGCCCATGCCCCCGCGGGCGCGGGACTGATTCTCTTTGACGAGTGCGCGCCGCTGTTTCCCGACCACGTCGTGCGCTGCATCGGCGCTGCGGCGGACAAGGCGGAGCAGGCGCGCCGTGTGTTCGACGCGCTGCGCTCCTTTGACGAGACGGACGTGCCGGAGATTTTTGCCCAGTGCCCCGACAGCACGGGGCTGGGGCTCGCCGTCGGCAACCGGCTGCGCAAGGCGGCGGGCTTTCACAGCGTGGACGCCCGCGACGGCAAGCGCGTCGTCGGCTTCACGGGCTGCACCGGCGCCGGCAAGACGACGCTGCTGCGTGCCTTTGCGGCATGCGGCGCGCATATCTTCGACTGCGACGCGGTCTACTATGAGCTGCTGCGCAGTGACGACGCCTTGCGCGCGGACCTTGACGCGGCGTTTCCCGGCGTGCTGCACGGCGGGGAGCTGGACCGCGCGGCGCTCGCGCGGCAGGTGTTCGGCAATCAGGCGCGCCTTGCGGCGCTGGACGCCATCGTGCGCACGCATCTGCCGCGCGCCATCGTGCGCGAGATTGCCGCGAGCGACGCGGCGCTTGTCGGCGTGGACGCAATCAAGCTCTTTGAAAGCGGACTTGCCGCGGTCTGTGACGTGACCGTCGCCGTCACTGCGCCCGAGTCCGTGCGGGTGCGCCGCATCATGACGCGCGACGGCATCGACGAGGCGGCGGCGCTTGCGCGCGTGCGCGCGCAGAAGCCGCAGGAGGTCTTCGTTGCCGCCTGTGACCTGCGCTTTGACAACAACTACGCGGACGCGGA
>JAILRK010000269.1 GCA_024698225.1 Oscillospiraceae bacterium
TGAAGGACAGGGGCGAAACTTGCGTTGTAGTACCCCGTAATCGCCTCCGCCGGAGCAAAGGCGCACTTGACGTCGTACTTGCTGTTCACCGTCACGGCGCCGCTGTGCGCAATGGTGGTGTTGCCCGCAACGTCGCTGTACTTGAGGTAGAGGTAGTAATCCCCGTCATCCACGACGTTCTTCAGCGTGCTCACGGTGAAGGTGGCGCTCGCCTTGCCGTAGGTCGTCTTTGCATCAATGGTGTCCGTTACGGTGTTCGAGGTTATCGTGCTCTCTTCGACCTTTGTCCAGCCGTTGTCATCCTCCCCGGGTGCGGCGCCATAGTCCTTCTTCACCCACTGGAAGTAAACCTGTGCGGTGTCCAGTCCGCTGAGTGCGTCGGAGATGGTGGAGGTCATCTCGACAAGCGCGGTGCCGTTGCCGGTCGGCGCCCCGAACACAGCCGCCTCGGGCACCGTGTTGTCCAGCAGGACACGCTGGGTGTTCACCGTCCAGTTGGAGTCATCGAGCCTGAAATCTGCCAGATACCAGGGGCCGGGCGTCGTATCGACCACATCCGCATAGTCTGCCACGGCCAGCATCGCCTGCGCCTTCGCGTAGAGCATGGCGGCGTCGGAATACATATCCGTATCGCCTTCCTTGAGCCAGGCAATGAACTGCGCCGTGAACGCGGTCTGATAGACGCTCTCCCTGACCGCAATCCAGGAGTCGGCATAGCTCGGGGTCGGGCTCTTTGGCGCGCTGGTCGTATTTTTGGTGATGTAGGCGTTGATCAACTCCTGCTTTTTTGCCTGCGCTGTTTCGTCCGTATAGCCGTTCTTGTAAATCTTTGCCTGAATCTTGCTCTGAAGGACCGCCTCAATCGCCAATTCGGAATAACGGTCATAGCCGGTGGCGTCCAACTGCGCAAGATATTCTGCCGTATAGACGGTCTCGTAGATTTCCGCTTTCTTTGCCTCCCACGCCTCTGCGACGCTCGGCTTGTTGTTGGCAATGTAGTCCTCGATGCTGCTTTCAATCAATTCAGCCGTCGTCTCGGCAGTGTAGCGCGTTTCTTCATCCACGAATCCGTACGCCTCCACAGCCACGGCTGTAAGGACTGTGCTCTTTTCCTCATCCGTAATATCGGCATCCAGCGCCGCCTTCAGATCCGCTGTGAACTGTGCAATCGCAGCATTCTTCAGTTCCGTTATCTGATCTTCGGTTGCGTCCTCGGGAATCGTCACAGTATACTTCGCATCGGTTTGGCTGATTCCCGTCAGCCGGCTCAGGAAGTCCGTCGAATAGACCTCCAAATACACGTCAGCCCGCACGGCGGCCCACGCCTCTTCCTCGGTCGGTTTCCGTGTAACCGTTTGCGGCTGCGTGGTGGTGGTCTGCGTCTCCTGCGTGGTGGTGGTCTGCGTCTCCTGCGCGACGGTCACGGTTTCTGTGATTTCGTTCCCCGGGTCATCAATGTATGCCTGGATTCTTGCCGCCTTCAACTCCGCCGCCGTTTCGGCGGTGTAATAGGTCGGCGTCACCTCCTCGCCTTCCTCGGTCGGCGTCGTCTCTATGGCACGATACGGATATCTGTTTTGGGCATAGTTTTCGACAAGCGCCTGAATCTCTTCTGCCGTGGATTCCTGCGTCAGCGTGTCGTTCTCGCCCTCGTTCAGCCACTCCGTGAAGCCATCCGTAAACGCTTTTCCATAAACCTGCGCCTTCACCTCCGGCCAGGCATCCTCGGCGGTCGTCTCGTATTGATTGATGTATTCGTTCAGCACGGTCGTCTTGTAGCTGTCGTCCGCATCGCTCAGAGACTCTTCGCTGTACCCCGTATTATAGATGTTGCCTTCCTCCGCGGCAGCCGTTGCCTTCTTCACCGCGCCGTCCATCGCAGCGTCGGAATACATATCCGTCGGGTCGCTTTCCTTGAGCCATGCAAGGAACGCATCGCTGTACACCGTGCTATAGAACGTCGCCTTCACCTGATTCCACGCGGTGTTATAGCTGGGCGCATTGCCCTTGCGGTATGTCTCGACCATCTCCTGCTGGAGTTTGATGAAGGTCGCATTGTCATATCCGGAATTGTACTGCTGCGCCTGCGCCTTCTGATACTGCATGCGCTGGCGTGCGGAGTCCCAGGTCATGTCCGCCGTCCAGATGTGGAGATACCACGCGCCGCTGCCGTCGCTTGTCATGGCGGATTCCGGCGGAACGATGTCGGAGAAGTTGTTCGCCACCATCAGATTGGCGGGCAGGTCCGTCCACGCGGAGGCATAGGTTGTCCCCTCCACGTCCTTGGGCTGTATGCCCGTGAGGGAGTAGCGTTTGATTGCCTCATAGTTTTCGCCGGTGGCGGGGGCCGCTTCGCTTCGCGTCCAAACGTAGTAGATCAGGCCCGATTTGGTCGTTGCGCCGCCGGTTGTGCTGTCCGGGCGATAGATGCCCTTGCTCGGGCGCGTCGTATTGTCTTCGGCGTACTCCGGGTCGTACTTTGCAACGGGCAGGTCCGGGTCCTCGGCAGAAACGCCGAGCTTTGCCGCCTGTCCCCATGTAGATTCGGTCCCCTGCGTAAGCGTGCCGCTGCCATAGACGCCATAGCTGAAGTCGATGCTCGGCGCCGTATTGTCAACGGACAGCCCCGCCCAGGAGATGGAGGACTCAATCTGCTTGTTGTTGGTGCTCGCGTCCTCGTTGGCGCGCTCCACCATCACGTTGCCGACGTAGTCCGTCATCGTGCGCCCGTCCACGTTATAAGTATAATAGGAGTCGTTTGCATCGGACTGCTTCCCGGCTACGTCTCTCAACTGTCCGTTCAGCGCATCGTTGCCAAGGGCAATGACCTTGAGCAGCGACGCCTCCTCGGCAGTGCCGCTCTTGAACGTATAAGTAAACGTCCACCGCTTTTCATCGGAGGATTTGCCCGTAAAGTAGGCCTTGTCGCCGTTGTTGAGCATCAGATAGGTTTTCTTCTCATCCCAGCCGCGCTTTGTCATCGTCGCCTCGGAGAAGGAGACGATGAACTCCACCGTGTCGTTCTCGTTGAGAACAAGCTGGGTGAGGATATCGGGCGAGATGCCGTTGCCGACGCGGGTATAGG
>JAILRK010000044.1 GCA_024698225.1 Oscillospiraceae bacterium
GCGTCCTGTCCGTCCTGCGGCTCGTCGGCGGTTTTGTCATCCTCGGGCACAATCTCCTCGACCGTGCCGTCCGCCTTGACGAGCTCGAAGCGGCAGTTGAAGCCGAACTTCGCCACGACGCCCGCAACCGCCGCGGGAACCAGCACCGCGGGACCGGCGAGAACGCCCAGAAGGCCCCCGGCAATGCCCGCGTTGACAGGGATGTTCGCCAGCGTCTCTTCGCCGCGCAGCACGCGGATGCGGTTGACGTTGCCCTTCTGCACCGCCGTTTTGACGTTGTCAACCAGCCTGTTGACCTTTTCGTTGACGTCGACGCCGCCGACGCATTCCTTCTCAATGGCGACAATGGCGTCCACCACGTTTCCGTCCGCATTCTTGAGTGCGGTGCTTGCCTGCTCATAGGTGCAGCCGGTGCGCTCGCGCACCTGGTCGACCATCTCCAGCGTGATATTCATGTTGTATTTCCTCCTTCTCATCTGTTTGGGATGCAAGCCTTGTTTTCCTGTGATGGTGTTATGATAGCAGAGAATTGTTTCTCAATCATCACTAAATTATGAACGAGTCGTAAAGAAAGGGGACGCCGCGGCTTGCTTTTTTGCGGCGTTGCCGTTACAATAGCAGGGAACCGGATACCGACATCACATGAGGAGCGTGAGCTTATGGACACGAAACGACTGCTGGACGGCATGGAGCGCGCCGCCCGCGCGGCGGGACAAATCATGCGCGAGGCGGAGAACATCGGCGCGGGCGTGGTCGCCAAGGCAGGGCACGGGAATTTTGTCACCGCGTACGACAGGCGCGTGCAGGCATACCTGTTCACGGCGCTGGGCGAGCTGCTGCCCCAGGCGCGCTTCATCGGCGAGGAGGACGGCGCAGACGCCTTCACCGACGAGGACCGCCGCGGCTTTGCCTTCTGCGTTGACCCCATCGATGGAACGACCAATTTTCTCACGGGCTTTCGGCCCTCCGTCGTCTCCATCGCGCTGCTGCGCGACGGCGCGCCCTTCCTTGCGGCGGTCTACAACCCCTATGACGAGCTGATGTTCACCGCCGTGCGCGGCGAGGGCGCGCGCTGCAACGGCGCGGTCATCTCCTCGCTGGACGCGCCGCTGTCCGACAGTCTCGTGCTCTTCGGCACCGCCGCGTACAATCCCGAGCTTGCCGCGCGCACCTTCACGCTCTGCGCCGACTATCTCAGCCGCAGCATCGACCTGCGGCGCACCGGCGCGGCGGCGTGGGACCTGTGCAACGCCGCCATGGGCACGGTGGGGCTGTTTTTCGAGCTGCGCCTTCAGCTCTGGGACTATGCCGCCGCCGGACTCATCGCCATGGAGGCGGGCTGCCGCCTGACCGACATCGACGGCAAGCCGCTGCGTTGGGACGGACCCAGCTCCGTGCTCTGCGCGTCCCGCGGCGTTGCGCGCGAGGACTATCTGCCGCGGCAAAAAGATTAACACTTTCTTTACATTCCTCCCGATACTTTTTAACATTTTTCCTTTATGTTATCTTAACAAGAGACAAGTGCTTCTTCCTTTTTTCATCCTCCTTTGAAATGGGCTGTAAAACACCCCAAAAGGCCAGGGCTTCGTCAAAACGGCGGGGCCTTGGTCTTTTTCTGCAGGGAACGCGGGAAAAGGCGCCGCTTTCCCAGGGCGCGTTCCGGCAGGAAACGGTTTGAAGCGTTTTGCTGAAGTTCAAGAGAAAAAAGAACAAGGAAACTGTTTTCTTTTTCATTGGAATGTGGTAAAGTAAAAGGGAAATCTGCCGTGGTAATGCATGGCCACAGAGAATAACGGGAGGAGAGCGGACATGGCGAATCAAAAGAAACAAGCGGTGCAGAACCCTGACGAGAAAAAGACCGTCCGGAAGACGGCAAAGAGCAAGACGGTGAAGAAGGCAAAGGTCGCTGTAACAGCGGCGGAAACGCCTGCCGAGGAGACGGTCGAGGCCGTGGCGGAGGCTGCCGCGCCCGTGGCGGAGACTGCCGCGCCCGTGGCGGAGGCTGCGATGCCGGAGCCGCGGCGCAGCGTGGCGTTCATTGGCTCGGAGTGCTATCCTTTCGTCAAGACCGGCGGTCTGGGCGACGTGATGTATGCCCTGCCCAAGGCGCTGGTCAAGCAGAACTGCGACGTGAAGGTCATTCTGCCGCGCTATCGCTGCATCCCCGAGAAGTATCAGGAAAAGATGATTTATCGCGGGGCGTTTATGATGGACCTCTGCGCGGACGGTCACGAGTACTACGTCGGCATTATGGAATTCGTCTGGGACGGCGTGGTCTATGACTTCATCGACAACGAGGAGTTTTTCGGCTGGGGCAACCCCTACACCAACCTTGTGGACGACATCCCCAAGTACTGCTTCTTTGCCAAGGCGGCGCTGGCGGTGCTGAACTACCTCAACTGGATTCCCGACGTCATCCACTGCCACGACTGGCAGGCGGCGCTGGTGCCCGTGTTCCAGCAGGCGATGTTCGGCGGCACGCCGGTGGCAAGCGCCAAAACCGTGCTGACCATCCACAACCTGCGCTTCCAGGGCATTTACAGCATTGAGCACATCAAATACTGGACAAATCTGCCCGACGCACTGTTTGACTATGCGGTGTTCCAGCAGGATTGGGTTGACGCGAACATGCTCAAGGCGGGTCTGAGCTACGCGAGCATGATTACCACCGTCAGCGAGACCTATGCCCAGGAGATTCAGACCCCGTTCTTCGGCGAGAATCTGGACGCCCACCTGCGCTATCACAACCACAAGCTGCGCGGCATCGTAAACGGCATTGACTGCACGCTTTGGGACCCGAAGACCGACGCGCTGCTTGCCGCCAATTACGACGCAGCCGACGCGCTGACCGAGAAGCGCAAGAACAAGCGCGCCCTGCAGGAGCAGCTCGGTCTTGAGGTGAACGACGACAAGATGGTCATCGGGCTCATTTCCCGCCTGACGAACCAGAAGGGTCTGGACCTCATCAACGCCATCATGCCGCAGTTGATGGACGGCAACACCCAGGTCGTCGTGCTGGGCACGGGCGACAAGGAGTATGAGGATTCGTTCCGCTATTACGAAAACGCCTATAAGGGCAGCATCTGCTCCAACATCATGTACGACGAGGGGCGCGCCCACATGATTTACGCAGGCGCCGACGCACTGCTGGTGCCCAGCCTGTTCGAGCCCTGCGGGCTGACCCAGCTCATCGCCATGCGCTATGGCACGGTGCCCATCGTGCGCGAGACCGGCGGTCTGAAGGACACCGTCGCGCCGTACAACGAGTATGAGAACAGCGGCAACGGCTTCTCCTTTGACCGCTACGAAGAGGGGCTGCTGCTGGACGCCTGCATCCGCGCCAAGACGCTGTACTTCACCCGGCGCGAGCGCTGGGATGAGATGGTCGTGCGCGACATGAACAAGGACGTGTCGTGGGACCAGAGCGCCATCCGCTATCGCAACCTCTATCTGGAGCTCAAGCCGTAAGCAGAGCGCCCACCCGCAAAACACAAGCCCTCCCGCAGCGTTGGAGCATTCCTTCCTGCGGGAGGGCTTTTCTGTCCGGCGGCACGGCGCCGGGACGCACGCGTCGCTTGACTTTGCCGGAGGGATTCTCTATAATGGTCTGCGTTCGTGTCCCGGTCTCTGCCGAAACCAAGCCAAGCGAAAGGAAACCGACCCATGAGTTCAACTGCCCGCACCCACAGCCGATACTGGCTCACCCTTTGGATTGCCGTCTCCCTTGCCGTCGCCGTGCTGATTTTCTGCTTTTCCTCGCAGCCCGCATCAGAATCCGGCACCATCAGCCGCGGCATGCTGCGCTGGCTGCTGTCCCTGGTGGGGTACACGCCGGAGCAACTGCCCGAAACCCTCCACCACTATCTCCGCAAGGCGGCGCATTTCACGATTTACGCGCTGCTTGGGTTCTGTCTGCGGGGCGCCTTCGATGCGCAAACGCGCGTGCCGCCGCTGCCGTGCTCCATCGGCGCCGCCGCGCTGTACGCCATGTCGGACGAGTTCCACCAGTCCTTCGTGCCGGGGCGCGGTCCGCAGCTGTCCGACGTGCTGTTGGACACCGCCGGCGCGGCGCTGGGCGTGCTGATGATGACGCTGCTCCTGCACCTGCTGTCGCTGTGGCGACGCCGCAGCAAAC
The DNA here is from genome assembly GCA_024698225.1 of Oscillospiraceae bacterium. GTDB lineage: Bacteria > Bacillota > Clostridia > Oscillospirales > Oscillospiraceae > Hominicoprocola. The sequence continues at coordinate 4,136 of JAILRK010000044.1, forward strand.
CGCTGCCCTGACGTTTCTCCGGCCGCGCTCCGCCTTCGGGCGGGCGCGGTTTTTTTTGCCTGCGCCGGGCGCACAAAACGGGGGCTGCTGTAGCAGCCCCCGTTTTGGTTTGCCGTGGTGGGTTTCCGCGCTTCCTTATACTGATACCTGAGCAAAATACTTGAAAAGCATTTTGATAGCGCCGCAGGCGCGTAGGTATCGCATGAGCGTGCGAAGCACGCGCGATTTCAAATCAATCGTTTTGATTTGAAATCAGTATTACTTGTTGAAATTCCGATAGAGGAAGGTCACAATCTGGGAGCGCAGGCAGTCGTCATTGGGCGAGAAGGTGGTGCCCTTGCCGGTACCCTTGGTGATGCCGTTGGCGACCGCCCAGCCGACTGCGCTGGAATAATAGGCGTCCGTGGGAACGTCCTTGAAGGTGTTCGACGCCGGGCTCCCCTTCGCAAAGCGATAGAGGAAGGTCACAATCTGCGCACGGCTGCAGATTGCATCCGGGGAGAAGGTCGTCTCGCTCGTGCCCTTGGTGATGCCGTTGGCAACCGCCCAGGCAACCGCCTTGGCATAGTACGCATCCGCAGCAACGTCCGTGAACACGGTGCTCAGCTCAACCTCGGGCGCACCGGCTGCGCGATAGAGGAAGGTGACCGCCTCGGCGCGCGTGCACGCCCCGTCGGGAGAGAACGTCGTTTCACTGGTGCCCGTGGTGACGCCGTTGGCAACCGCCCAGTCGACCGCGTCCGCATAGAAGCTGTTCTCGGGCACGTCAACGAACTTCGGCGCGCTTTCCTTCTCGAAGACCGGCGTGACGGTGACCTTGCCGCTCGTGGGCATCACGAAGGAGTAGGTGCCGTCGGCGTTCTTCGCGGTGGAAATCACGTTGCCCTTGCTGTCCTTGACGATGAGGTCGGCAAGCGTGTAGCCCTCGTCCGCCTTCGGGGTGACGGTGACCGTCTCGCCCGCCTTGGC
>JAILRK010000122.1 GCA_024698225.1 Oscillospiraceae bacterium
GCATCCCCACGCGCACGGTTACGCGGCAGGCCTGCCCCTCGCAGGCGGCGTTCGAGGCGGCGCTGCAGGCGGCGCTGGAGGAGGCGGGCATCGAGCTGGTTGTGCTGGCGGGCTTTATGAGCATCCTCAGCCGCAGCTTTACCGAGCGCTGGCCCATGCGCATGCTCAACATCCATCCCTCCCTGATTCCCGCGTTCTGCGGCAAGGGCTTTTACGGCCTGCACGTCCATGAGGCGGCGCTGGCTTACGGCGTCAAGGTCACGGGCGCGACCGTGCACTTCGTCAACGAGGTGCCGGACGGCGGGCAGATTCTGCTGCAGAAGGCGGTGGACGTCCTGCCCGGCGACACGCCCGAGACGCTGCAGCGGCGCGTGATGGAGCAGGCGGAGTGGAAACTGCTGCCTCGCGCGGCGGAGCTGGTCTCCGCCGAGATCATAAAAAAAGAAGCAGGTGAATGAACATGACAGATTTTCTTGCGTTTCTCAGGGGGAACCCCTATCCCGGCCGCGGCATTGCCGTCGGCAACCGCCGCGTCTACTACTTCATCATGGGGCGGAGCGAAAACAGCCGCAACCGCGTCTTCGAGGCGACGGAGGACGGCATCCGCACCAAGGCGTTCGATGAGAGCAAGGTCACCGACCCGAGCCTCATCATCTATCACCCCGTCCGCCGGACGGCGCGCGGGCTGATTGTCACCAACGGCGACCAGACCGACACCATCCGCAGCTTCGGCGGCTTCCGCCGCGGGCTGATGACCCGCACCTTCGAGCCGGACGCGCCCAACAACACCCCGCGCATCTCCGCCATGCTCTACAACGACGGCGCGTTTGACCTGGCGATTCTCAAGGAGAAGGACGGGCGCTGCCTGCGCGAGTTCTTCTGCTACGAGGGCTGCGACGAGGGCAAGGGCTTCTTCCTGAGCACCTACCAGGGCGACGGCAGCCCGCTGCCCGCCTTCGTCGGCGAGCCGATGGAGATTGACATGCCGGAGCCGCAGGACGTCTGGGCGGCGCTGAACGCCGACAACAAGGTCGCGCTCTATGCCTGGGTGAACGGCAAGGAGACGCTGTTCAACAAACATCTGGGGGACTGAGAGAATGAACGAACTGGAACTGAAATACGGCTGCAACCCGAACCAGAAGCCCGCCCGCATCTACATGAAGGACGGCGCCGCGCTGCCCGTCACCGTGCTCAACGGCAGACCGGGCTTCATCAACTTTCTGGACGCGCTCAACGCCTGGCAGCTCGTGCGCGAGCTGAAGGAGGCGACGGGTCTGTGCGCCGCGGCGTCGTTCAAGCACGTCTCGCCCGCGGGCGCGGCGCTGGGCCTGCCGCTGGACGAGACGGACCGCAAGGTCTTCTTCGTGGACCCGGCGGCGGAGCTTTCGCCCATCGCCTGCGCCTACATCCGCGCCCGCGGCGCGGACCGCCTCTGCTCCTACGGCGACTGGGCGGCGCTGAGCGACGAGTGCGACGCGGCGACGGCGGCGTACCTCAAGGACGAGGTCTCCGACGGCATCATCGCCCCGGGCTACACGCCGGAGGCGCTGGCGATTCTGAAGACGAAAAAGAAGGGCAACTACAACGTGGTGGTCATCGACCCCGCCTACGTGCCCGCCGCGCAGGAGTGCAAGGACGTGTTCGGCGTGACCTTTGAGCAGGGGCACAACAACTTCCGCATCGACGAGGCGCTGCTCTCGAACATCGTCACGAAGAACCGCGAGCTGCCCGAGCGCGCGAAGCGCGACATGCTGCTGGCGCTCATCACGCTCAAATACACCCAGTCCAACTCCGTCTGCTACGTGCAGGACGGGCAGGCCATCGGCGTGGGCGCGGGTCAGCAGAGCCGCATCCACTGCACGCGCCTTGCCGGCAGCAAGGCGGACAACTGGCATCTGCGCCGCCACCCGAAGGTGCTTGCGCTGCCGTTCCGCGCGGACGTGCGCCGTCCCGAGCGCGACAACGCCATCGACGTCTACCTCTCCGACGAGTGGGAGGACGTGCTGGCCGACGGCGCGTGGCAGCGCGTGTTCACCGAGCGCCCCGCCCCCATCACCGCGGAGGAGAAGAAGGCGTGGCTGGCACAGGTCGAGGGCGTGACCGTCGGCTCCGACGCGTTCTTCCCCTTTGGCGACAACATCGAGCGCGCCCGCAAGTCCGGCGCGCGCTACATCGCGGAGCCGGGCGGCTCCATCCGCGACGACAACGTGATTGAGACCGCGGACAAGTACGGCATGGTCATGGCCTTTACGGGCATGCGGCTGTTCCACCACTGATTTGAGGTAACTGAGCAATGAATCTAATGGTCATTGGCGGCGGCGGCCGCGAGCATGCCATCGTCAAAAAGCTGCGGGAGAACCCCGCGGTCGAAACGATATACGTCCTGCCGGGCAACGGCGGCATCGCGCACGACGCGGTCTGCACGGGCATTTCCGCCACGGACATCGACGCAATCTGCGCCTTTGCGCGCAGTCACGACATCGGCTATGCGGTCGTCACCCCGGACGACCCGCTGGCGCTGGGCTGCGTGGACGCGCTGGAGGACCTGGGCGTGCCCTGCTTCGGGCCGAACGCCAAGGCCGCCGTGATTGAAAGCAGCAAGATTTTCGCCAAGTGCCTGATGCAGAAGTACGGCATCCCCACGGCGGGCTTCCGCGTCTTCTACGAGGCGGACAAGGCGCTGGACTATCTGGACCACGTCAACGCGCCGATTGTGGTCAAGGCGGACGGGCTGGCGCTGGGCAAGGGCGTGGTCGTCGCGCAGACGCGGCAGGAGGCGAAGGACGCGGTGGTCGCCATGATGGAGGACAAGCGCTTCGGCGCCAGCGGCGAGCGCATCGTCATCGAGGAGTGCCTGGAAGGCCCCGAGGTCTCCGTGCTGACCTTCACCGACGGGACGACCGTCGTGCCGATGGTGTCCTCCATGGACCACAAGCGCGCCCACGACGGCGACACCGGCCCCAACACCGGCGGCATGGGCACCGTCGCCCCCAATCCCTATTACACCGACGCCGTTGCGCGCGAGTGCATGGAGCGCATCTTCCTGCCCACCGTGCGCGCGATGAACGCCGAGAAGCGCACCTTCCGCGGCTGCCTCTACTTCGGCCTGATGCTGACGAAGAACGGCCCGAAGGTCATCGAATACAACTGCCGCTTCGGCGACCCCGAGACGCAGGTGGTGCTGCCGCTGCTGGAGAGCGACCTGCTGACCATTATGCGCGCCACGACGGAGGGCACGCTGGCGGAGACCGAGGTCAAGTTCCGCGACGCGCACGCCTGCTGCGTCGTGCTGGCGTCGGCGGGCTACCCGCTCGCCTATGAAAAGGGCCTGCCGCTGGACATCCCGGCGGAGACCTGGCCCCACGTCTACGTCGCGGGCGCGGCGGAGAAGGACGGCGCGCTGGTGACGAACGGCGGGCGCGTGCTCGGCTGCACCGCCGTCGCGCCGACGCTGCGCGGCGCCATCGACGAGGCGTACCGCCTTGCGGACAGCATCCACTTTGACAACGCCTATTGCCGCCGTGACATCGGCGCGCGGGCGCTGGCGGCACAGGAGGCCTGAGCATGGTATATCGCATTTTTGTGGAGAAGAAGCCGGAGCTTGCCAACGAGGCGCGCGCCCTGCTGGCGGACCTGCGCGCCCTGCCGGGCGTCGCCGGGCTGGAGCGCGTGCGCGTGCTCAACCGCTACGACGCGGAGGGCATCGACGAGGCGCTGTTCGACTACGCCGTGCGCACGGTGTTCTCCGAGCCGCAGGTGGACCGGACGACGCGGGCGCCGGAGCTCTCCGGCGCGGCGGTCTTCGCCGTGGAGTACCTGCCCGGACAGTTCGACCAGCGCGCCGACTCCGCCGCGCAGTGCATCCAGATTCTCTCGCAGGGCGAGCGCCCGCTCATCCGCTCGGCGAAGGTCTACGCGCTCTACGGCGCGCTGACGGCGCAGGCGCTTGCCGAGATTAAGAAATACGTCATCAACCCGGTGGAGGCGCGCGAGGCGTCGCTGGACCTGCCGGACACGCTGGCGCTGAACGTCACGCTGCCGGACGCCGTGCCCGTGCTGGACGGATTTCTGGACCTGGACGGCGAGGCGCTTGCCGGGACCGTGAAGGCCTACGGGCTCGCCATGGACGCGGACGACCTCGCGTTCTGTCAGGCGTACTTCCGGCAGGAGGGGCGCTGCCCCACGCTGACGGAGCTGCGCGTGCTGGACACCTACTGGTCGGACCACTGCCGCCACACCACCTTCAACACCGTCATCGACGACGTGCACTTTGAGGACGCGCTGCTCCAGCGCGCCTATGAGCACTATCTGGACACGCGCCGCGCGCTGGGACGCACGAAGCCCGTCTGCCTGATGGACCTCGGCACGCTGGCGGCGCGCTATCTCAAGTCCGTCGGCAAGCTGCCGCGGCTGGACGAGTCCGAGGAAATCAACGCCTGCACCGTCCGCGTGGACGTCAGCGTGGACGGCAAAACCGAGCCGTGGCTGCTGCTGTTCAAGAACGAGACGCACAACCACCCCACGGAGATTGAGCCCTTCGGCGGCGCGGCGACCTGCATCGGCGGCGCGATTCGCGACCCGCTCTCCGGCAGGGGCTACGTCTACGGCGCCATGCGCCTGACCGGCGCGGCGGACCCGCGCACGCCGCTGGGCGAGACCATCCCCGGCAAGCTGCCCCAGCGCAAGCTGGTCACGACCGCCGCGGCGGGCTACTCGTCCTACGGCAACCAGATCGGGCTGGCGACGGGCATCGTGGACGAGCTGTATCACCCCGGCTACGCCGCCAAGCACATGGAGGTCGGCGCGGTGATTGCCGCCGCCCCCGCGGCGAACGTGCGGCGCGAGCGCCCCGCCCCCGGTGACGTGGTGTTGCTGCTCGGCGGCAGCACGGGACGTGACGGCATCGGCGGCGCCACCGGCTCGTCCAAGGCGCACGACGTGCACTCCGTCGAGACCTGCGGCGCGGAGGTGCAGAAGGGCAACGCGCCCGAGGAGCGCAAGCTCCAGCGCCTGTTCCGCAACGCCGAGGCAAGCCGCCTCATCAAGCGCTGCAACGACTTCGGCGCGGGCGGCGTGTCCGTCGCCATCGGCGAGCTGGCGGACGGGCTGGACATCGACCTCGACGCCGTGCCGAAGAAGTACGACGGGCTGGACGGCACCGAGCTTGCCATCAGCGAGTCGCAGGAGCGCATGGCGGTCGTCGTGGAGCCGAAGGACGTGCCGCGCTTCCTCGCCCTTGCCGCGGCGGAGAACCTGCAGGCCTGCGCCGTGGCGGTCGTCACGGAGGAGCCGCGCCTGAAAATGCGCTGGAACGGCAGGACCATTGTGGACATCAGCCGCGCCTTCCTCGACACGAACGGCGCGGAGAAGCACATCACCGTCGCCCCGCAGGCGCGGGCGCTGACGCAGACGCTGCCCGGCGGCAGCTTTGCCGAGGCGATGACGGAGCTGGCGTCCTCGCTGGCGTGCTGCTCGCGTCAGGGCCTGTCCGAGCGCTTCGATTCCACCATCGGCGCGGGCACGGTGCTCATGCCCTTTGGCGGCAGATACCAGCGCACGCCCATTCAGGCGATGGTGCACAAAATCGCCGTCGAGACGGGGGACACCGACGACTGCTCGCTCATGGCGTGGGGCGGCAACCCCGCGCTGCTGGCGCAGAGTCCCTATCACGGGGCGTACCTCGCCGTGGTCGAGTCCGTGTGCAAGCTGATTGCCACCGGCGCGGACTTCCGCGACGTGTATCTCTCCTTCCAGGAGTATTTTGAAAAGCCCAACCGCGACCCGAAGCGCTGGGGCAAGCCCTTCGCGGCGCTGCTGGGCGCGTTTGAGGCGCAGATGGGTCTGGGCGTCGCCGCCATCGGCGGCAAGGACTCCATGTCCGGCAGCTTTGAGCAGTTGGACGTGCCGCCCACGCTGCTGTCCTTCGCGGTCACCACGCAGAAGCTTGGGCGCATCGTCTCGCCGGAGTTCAAGCAGGCGGGGCGGCGCGTCGTGCGCCTCGCCCCGGAGACGGACGAAAACGGTCTGCCCACGGCGGACTCCCTGACGGCGCTGTTCGGGCGCGTGGCGGAGCTGCTGCGCAGCGGCGCGGCGGACGCCTGCTATGCCCTCGGCGCGC
>JAILRK010000152.1 GCA_024698225.1 Oscillospiraceae bacterium
CGCTGCCCGGCAACGGGCTGAGTGCCACGCTGGATGGGGCGGCGCTGCTCGGCGGCAGCGTGGCGTTCATCTCCGCGCAGACCGCGCTGAGCGATGCGCTGCGCGCCAGGGCGGACGCGCTGGCGGAGCAGGGCAACACGCCGCTGCTCTTTACCCGCGACGGTGCGCTGCTGGGCATCATCGCCGTGGCGGACGTCATCAAGGAGGACAGCCCGCAGGCGGTGCGCGAGCTGCAGAACATGGGCATCCGCGTCGTCATGCTCACCGGCGACAACGAGCGCACGGCGAAGGCCATCGGCGCGCTCTCCGGCGTGGACGAGGTAATCTCCGGCGTGCTGCCCGATGGCAAGGAGGCGGTCATCCGCACGCTGCAGCAGCAGGGCAAGGTCGCCATGGTTGGCGACGGCATCAACGACGCGCCTGCGCTCACGCGCGCGGACATCGGCATCGCCATCGGCGCGGGCACGGACGTCGCCATCGACGCGGCGGACGTGGTGCTGATGAAAAGCCGCCTGAGCGACGTGCCCGCGGCGGTGCGCCTGTCCCGCGCGACGCTGCGCAACATCCACGAAAACCTGTTCTGGGCGTTTTTCTACAACGCCGTCTGCATCCCGCTGGCGGCGGGCGCGTTCGTGCGCTTTGGGCTGACGCTCAACCCGATGGTCGGTGCGGCGGCGATGAGCATGAGCAGCTTCTGCGTCGTGACGAACGCGCTGCGGCTCAACCTGTTCCGCATGCACGACGCCAGCCACGACAAACCGAAAAAACACAAACCCGTAACACCGCAGGCAGAGCCTGCCGAAATAAAGGAGGAAACCACCATGGCAAACACAATCACACTGGACGTTGAGGGCATGATGTGCGTGCACTGCGAGGCGCGCGTGAAGAAGGCGCTTGAGGCGGTCGAGGGCGTCGTCTCCGCCACGGCGAGCCACGAGAGCAACACCGCCGTCGTCGAGACGAACGGCAAGGTCGACGCCGAGGCGCTCAAGGCGGCGGTTGAGGCGCAGGACTACAAGGTTCTCGGTGTCCGTGCATGAAGGTCCTGCTCATCAACGGCAGCCCGCGCCCGAACGGCAACACCACGCTCGCTCTGCAGGAGATGGAGCGGGTGTTTGCCGCCGAGGGCATTGAGGCTGAGACCCTGCGCATCGGCAGCGAGGCCATCCGCGGCTGCATCGCGTGCTACTCATGTTCCAAAACCGGCAAATGCGTGTTTGACGACGCGGTGAACGTCGCCGCAGAGAAGTTCCGCGATGCCGACGGACTGGTCGTCGCCTCGCCGGTGTACTACGCCTCGCCCAACGGCACGGTGGAGGCGTTCATGGACCGCCTGTTCTGCTCGACCCCGTTTGACAAGACGATGAAGGTCGGCGCAGCCGTCGCCGTCGCCCGCCGCGCAGGCACGACCGCGACGATGGACGCGCTGAACAAGTACTTCTCCATCTCCGGCATGCCCATCGCCTCCAGCCAGTATTGGAACGACGTCTTCGGGCGCGGACCGGGCGAGGCGGCGCAGGATGCCGAGGGCCTGCAGACCGTGCGCGTGCTGGCGCGCAACATGGCGTTTCTGATGAAGTCCATCGCCCTTGGCAAAGAGCGCTTCGGGCTTCCCGAAAAAGAACCGCGTGCGTACACGCATTACATCCGGTGACAGAGCCTGTCCCGCCCGGAGAGCGAAGCTCCGGGCGGGACATTTTTCGCGTTTTTTTAAGATATCTTTAAGAGTTCGGGGATATCTTAAGAAAAACAACACCGGGAGGTAACGAAAATGAAACGATGGATGGCGCTGGTACTCAGCGCGGCAATGGCGCTGGGCCTCTGTGCCTGCGGCGGAAGCGGCACACAGAGCGCCGAGACCGCGGAGCAGACGGAGCAGACCGAGCAGACACAGCAGACGGAGCAGGTACAGGAGAGCGCGGAGACGACCCACGGCGACCACTCCGACATCGAAACCGCCCTGAACCTGTGCAACATGGGACAGGAGTGGACCTACAGCGAGGACGCGGACGCATGGGTGCTGTCCATCGTCACGGCGGTCACGATGCCGGAGATTGTGGACCAGCAGGGCGTCAGCGTCTGTGTGCCCGGCGCGTATGTCAAGGGTGTGGACACGGACGGCGACGGCACGGCGGATGCGACGGAGGGCACGGTCAGCGGCGCACTGGTCATCGACTATGACGCCAGCGTGACGAGCACCAACGGCCAGGTCTACACCGCCGCCACCGCGCCGGTGATTCTCAACACGGGCGCCGCGGGCTACGGCTCGTCCACCAACACCACCGCCGCCACGACCTATGCCAAGGAGGGCTACGTCAACGTCTCCTGCGGCAACCGCGGCAAGCAGGACACCGCCACCGACAGCAGCGGCAACACCTACTACACCGGCGACGCGCCCTCCTGCCTGGTCGACCAGAAGAACGCGGCGCGGTTTGTGAAGTACAACATCCTGCTCGGCAATCTGCCCGGCAGCGTGGACTACTGGGTGTCCACCGGCGGCTCGGGCGGCGGCGCGCACGCCGTCATGTTCGCCGCGACGGGCAACAACCCCGATTTTTACGACTATGAGATTGCCGCCGGCGCGGTCGGCGTCTATCAGAACGACGATGGCAGCTACGACACCTGCGTGAACATCGACGGCGAGTACGTTGCCATCAGCGATGGCGCGTGGGGCTGCATGGCGTACAGCGCGATTACCTCGCTCTATGAGGCGGACATGGCGCTGGCGTTTGAGTACAATCTGAACGCGGACTACAGCTTCGGCTCGTCCTTCCAGCAGGCGATGGCGAAGCACCTTGCCGCGGCGTACATGGACTACATCAACGCGCAGAACCTCACGCTGGACGGTCAGGCGCTCACCATCGAGTACGATGAGGCGAAGTACCCCGAAACCAACGGCTACGGCGGCAGCTATCTGGACCTCTATCTCGACGAGTTCACCGAGAACCTGCAGTGGTACCTCGACAACCTCGACTACGCCGAGGGCTGGACCTGGTTCGGCACGGACGGCAGCGCGCTGTCCGACGAGGCGGTTGCGGCAATGAGCACGGCGGACAAGGCGGCGGCGTTCATTGAGGGCCGCTATGCCAAGGGCAGCAGCGGCGGCATGAGCGGTGGCCCCGGCGGTGACATGGGCGGCGGCCCCGGCGGTGACATGGGCGGCATGGACGGCGCAGGCGGCCCGCCGAGCGGCGAGATGCCCTCCGGCGGCGCGCCCGATGCCGCAAGCGAGAGCAGTGAGAGCAGCGAGCGCAGCTTCGCCAACAGCGACGTGGCGGCGAACAGCTCCGGCGACACCATGGACGTCGGCACGCCGGACGCCGGAACCACGCAGGCGGCGGGCAGCAGCACCGACAGCGCGAACTATGCAAGCTATGACGAGATGCTCGCGGCGTATCAGGCGGACGTCGCCGCCGTGGCGGCGGGCGACGCCTACGGCAAGAACATCGTCTCGCTCTACAACCCGCTCAACTACATCGGTGCGGAGGACACGGAGAACCCGTGCTGGGCGCGCATCCTGATGGGCGCCAGCGAGGGCGACATGTCGATGTTCGCCTCGCTCAACCTTGCCATCGCGTTTGAAAACGCGGGCGTGGACGCGGAGCTCGCCTGGCAGTGGGACGGCGGGCACGTCCCCAGCGAGGTGCTGGGTGACTCCTTCGCGCTCTGGGTTGACACCATGTACGGCGAGCACGTCGACGGTGCGCAGCAGATTGAAAAGGCGGCTGCCACCGCACAGACCGAAAACGGCACGGCGGACAGCGCCACCGGCACCGACCTTTCCGGTTGGGTGAGCTATGACGGCAGCGTGTCCTTCTCCCTCGCCGACGCCGCGGCCTACCGCACGGCGGGCGCGAGCAAGGCAATCCCGGGCTTTGACGTCATCGACTACGGACAGGAGGACTACGTGTTCGGCAACAGCACCGCCGACGCGCGCCACTGGAGCGAGCACGTGCTCGCCGTCCTCGAGGAGAACGCCGAGGAGCTCTCCGCGCTGTTCAACAGCGGAACCTGAACACCCCCAAGCCATACGGCAGCCATAGAAAACGCGCGGACAGAGCCACCCTGTCCGCGCGTTTTCGCGCAAAAAAAGACTTGACAGGAGCCGGAAATCGTATTAGATTAATTTGCGAATCATTTGCAAATTCGGCAAAGGCCGGGAGGGAAGGCGCGCGATGCGCAGAAGACGCATGCTTGCCGCCGCGCGCCGACACGGACCTTTTGCCGAAAAACGATTGGAAGGATTGGAGAATCGTATGCTTATCTGGAAGTATACCCACAGGCGCCTTTGTGCGCTGCTCTGCCTGCTGCTGGTACTGAGCCTGTCGGCGGGCTGCGGCGCGAAGCAGACCGCGCCGCAAAGCACGACGCAGAGCGCCGCGCAGGAAACGCCCGCCGCACAGGAAACGCCCGCCGCGCAGCAAACGCCCGCCACGCAGCAAACACCCGCCGCGCAGGAAACGCCGCCGCGCGCGGCGGAGCAGGACGCGCGGCCGCTGCGCATCGTGACCTCCATTTTCCCTGCCTATGACTGGGTGCGGACGATTCTGGGCGAACGGGCGGACGACGCCGAGCTGACGCTGCTGCTGGACAGCGGCGCGGACCTGCACAGCTATCAGCCCTCGGTGGACGATATGGTGCGGATTTCGAGCTGCGACCTGTTCGTCTACGTCGGCGGAGAGAGCGACGAATGGGTCGAGGACGCGCTGGAGGAGGCGGTCAACCGAGAGATGGAGACCGTCAATCTGATGGCGGTGCTTGGAGACGCGCTCCGGCAGGAGGAACTGGTCGAGGGGATGCAGGGAGATCACGACCATGATCACGATGACCACGACGACCATGATGACCATGATGACCATGATGACCACGACGACCACGATGACCACGACGAATACGACGAGCACGTCTGGCTGTCACTGCGCAACGCCGCCGTGCTCTGCGGCGCCATTTCGGACGCGCTGGGCAGACTGGATGCGGAGCATGCCGACCTGTACGCCGCCAACGCAGCGGACTACGTCGGCGCGCTGGAGGCGCTGGACGCGCAGTATGCCGCCGCGGTCAGCGCCGCGCCGGTCAAAACGCTGCTCTTCGGGGACCGCTTTCCCTTCCGCTATCTGACGGAGGACTACGGTCTGGACTACTACGCCGCGTTCATCGGCTGCTCCGCCGAGACGGAGGCGAGCTTCGAGACCGTCGCCTTTCTGGCGGACAAGGTGGACGAGCTGGGCTTGAATACGGTGCTGACCATCGAATCCTCGGACGGCAGGCTGGCCCGCACGATTGTGGAGAACACGGCGAAGCGCTCCGCGCAGGTGCTGCAGCTGGACTCCCTGCAGTCCACGACGGCGGAGGAGATTGCCGCGGGCGCAACGTATCTCACCGCGATGGAGCAGAACCTGAGCGTCCTGAAAGAGGCGCTGCAGTAACATGAACCTGATGTGCCGACCGGTCCCGCCGCGCGGCTGCGGCGGAAAGCGGTTCACCGGAAAAGGGGAGGGGAAGAGATGAGCGATGCCCTGAGCAAGCTGAGCCTGTACCTGACCTATCCCTTCGTGCGCTACGCGCTGCTCGTCGGCGTGCTGATTGCGCTGTGCTCCTCGCTGCTGGGCGTGACGCTGGTGCTCAAGCGCTTTTCCTTCATCGGCGACGGGCTGTCCCACGTCGCCTTCGGCGCTATGGCAATCGCCGCCGTGCTGCGGCTGACGAACGACATGCCGCTTGTGCTGGGCGTCACGGTCGTGTGCGCCGTGCTGCTGCTGCGCACCGGGCAGAGCAGCGGGATACAGGGCGACGCCGCCATCGCCATGCTCTCGGTCGGCGCGCTTGCCCTGGGCTATCTGCTGATGAATCTGTTCCCCACGTCGGGCAACATCTCCGGCGACGTGTGTACGACGCTCTTCGGCTCGACCTCCATCCTGACGCTGACGAAAACGGAGGTCTGGCTGTGCATCGTGCTCTCGGCGGTGGTGCTGGCGGTGTTCGTGCTGTTTTACCACCAGATTTTCGCCGTGACTTTCGACGAGAGCTTTGCACAGGCGACCGGGACGAACGCGAAGCGGTACAACCTGATGATTGCCGTCATCGTCGCGGTGATTATCGTGCTGGCGATGCAGCTCGTCGGCTCGCTGCTGATTTCCGCGCTGGTGATTTTCCCGGCGCTGTCCGCCATGCGCGTGTTCAAGAGCTTTCGCTCGGTGACGCTCTGCTCGGCCGTGCTGTCGGTCTGCTGCGCGCTGCTGGGCATCCTCGTCTCGATTGTCGGCGGCACGCCGGTCGGCTCCACCAT
>JAILRK010000166.1 GCA_024698225.1 Oscillospiraceae bacterium
GAAAAAGCGCATAGACATCCTGTTCTTTCATCCCGGCAGCAATGAAATCGGATTTCTTTGCAATCTCCCCAACGACATTGAAAACTCTATTTGCTACATCTCGCTTACTCAAACCATCACCCGCTTTCGCACGCTGTATTCGCACTACGCATGTTTCAATTATAATGGTTGGCTTTCAAAAAAGCAAGATGTTTTACACGCTTTTTTAAAATTTTGCGTGTAAATTTTGAAATTTGAAATACGCGTTGCTTTTTCATGTGAAACCTGCAGGCAGAAAAGCCGCTGCCCGGTCAAGGAACCGAGCGGCGGCTTTTGCTGCTTCGGCCTTCCCTCCGTTGGCAAAGGCCGCGCTTGTTTCATACGTTGTAATAGTCTCTGTACCACGTGGCAAAGGCGCGCAGGCCCTCGCGGATGCCGATGTTCGGCGTGAAGCCGTAGTCCTGCTCCAGCGCCGCGGCGTCGGCATAGGTCACGGGCACGTCGCCCGCCTGCATGCCGACCAACTCCCGGTGACCCGCAAAGTCGTAGTCCTCCGGCAGGACCTTGGCCCGGACCAGCTCCTCCTGCAGCGTGCGGATGAAGTCCAGCAGGTTCTCCGGCTGTCCGCCGCCGATGTTGTACACCGCGTAGGGCGGCAGGGGCAGACCGTCTTCCCCGGTCCGCTTCTCCGGCGCGCCCCGCATCACGCGGTACACGCCCTCAACGATGTCGTCGATGTAGGTGAAGTCGCGGCGCATATCGCCGTAGTTGAAAATCTGAATCGTCTTCCCCGCCACCAGCTTCTGCGTGGCGCTGTAGTAGAACATGTCCGGGCGTCCGGCGGGACCGTAGACCGTGAAGAAGCGCAGGCCCGTGGACGGGATGTTGTAGAGCTTCGCATAGGCGTGCGCCAGCAGCTCGTTGCTCTTCTTGGTCGCCGCGTAGAGGGAGACGGGGTTGTCCACCTTGTCGTCCGTGGAGAAGGGGACCTTTTTGTTCCCGCCGTAGACCGAGGAGCTGGAGGCATAGACCAGGTGCTCCACCGGGTTGTGGCGGCAGGCCTCCAGCAGATTGTAGAAGCCGATGAGGTTGGACTCAATGTACACGTCCGGGTGGTCGATGGAATAGCGGACGCCCGCCTGCGCCGCCAGATTGACCACCACGTCGAAGTGATGTTCGGCAAAGAGCGCGTCCACCAGCGCCTTGTCCGCGATGGAGCCCTTCACAAACACGTGCCGGACCGGGCTGGTCTGCGCCGCCTGCTCAATCAGGCGGAGGCGGTACTCCTTCAGCGCCGGGTCGTAGTAGTCGTTCATGTTGTCCAGGCTGACCACGGTGCCGCCCGTCAGCTCGCGCAGCAGGCGCAGCACCAGATTGGCGCCGATGAAGCCCGGCGAGCCCGTCACAAGAATCGTTTTCCCGTTCAGGTTGATGTTCTGTTTTGCCATAGTGTCAGCGCTCCTTTACCGTAATGCCCCGATAGCTTGCCTTGATGCTCTCATAGCTTGCGAGGTTGCCGACGTCGTAGCGATTGCCGGGCATCGGATACGCCTTGAGCGTCGTCCGCCGCGAAAGCCACGCCGCAAAGCTGCCCGGCGCGTCATAGCCGCAGCCGTCCGCCAGCCCCTCCGGGATGCGGCGCACGTCCTGCGCCCTGTAGTAGTAGAACGGCGGCACGGCAAGGCAGCTTTTCGGCGCCTTTGGCTTCTCCTCGTAGTCGGTGATGGTGCGCGCAGCGTCGATGGTAATAATCGCGGTGCGCTGCTGCCGCGCAAGCTCCGGCTCCTCATAGCACATGACGCAGGAGCAGTTGTGCGCCTGCCCGTAGCGCAGGAAGGGAACCAGACTGAAATCCAGTACGTTGTCCCCCGCCAACACGACGACGTCCCCGTCAATCTGCCGCGCCTCCAGCGCAAACTGGATGTCCTTCACCGCGCCCAGCCGCGTCTCGTTGGTCGAGGTGCCGTCGTCCACGACGGTGACGGGCGCACTGTGACCCGCCGCCCAGTCGCGGAAGTGCTGCGCGAACTTGTGGTTGCTGATGACAACGTACTCGTCCACCATGCCGGAGGTCTGCAGGTCCTCAATCAGCCAGTCCAGAATCGCCTTCCCGCCGACGTCAAGCAACGGCTTCGGGAAGTTCTCGGTCAGCGGGTACAGGCGCGTGGCGTAGCCCGCCGCAAGAATGAGCGCCTTCATAGCCGCACCCCGTCCGCGCTGTCGCAGAGGTGGAAGCTGTACTTCCCGCGCAGCGCCGGATATGCGCCGAGATAGCGCTCGGTGACGCTGCGCTCAATCTCCTCCGCCTTGTCCGGGTCAAGCAGCGCCATGCAGCAGCCCTTGAAGCCCGCGCCGGAGAAGCGCCCGCCGTAAATGCCGTCGGTCTCGGTCATGATGTTGTACATCGTAATCAGCTCCGGGCAGCCGCACTCGTAGTTCTCCACGCTGCTTCTGCCGCTTTCAAACACCAGCTTGCCATAGGCGTCGAGGTCGCCCCTGCGCCACGCTTCCGCGCCTGCCTCCGCGCGGGCCATCTCCGTGAAATAATGCGTCGCGCGGCGGCGGAAGTTCTCCGGCAGCCGGTCCCTGTACGCCTCGAACACCTCGGGCGGCACGTCGCGCAGCCGCGTGTCGCTGAACTTGCCGTAGTCCAGCCCCGCGTACGCCAGCAGGCTGTACGCCGCCGCCTTGCACTCGTCCTGGCGCAGGTTGTACGCGCTCGTGGCAAGCGAGCGCTCCAGCCCGCTGAACAAAATGGCGATGCGGAAGGGCTTCATCTCAGGATGCATGGGAATCAACTCATAGCTGTCGTCCTTGCAATCCAGATAGAGCAGTTGGTCCTTCCGGCTCAGCACCTCGCAGCACTGGTCCAGCTTGCCGCAGTTCACGCCGACGTAGCGGTTCTCCGCCGCCTTCGCCATCATGATCGCCTCCCAGTCGCCGAGGCAGATGCCGTTGACCTTGGCAAGCGCGCTTAGAAAGGCAATGATCACGGCGGCGGAGGAGCTGATGCCGCCCGTCGGCAGCGTGCCCTCGATGACCGCGGAAATGCCCGTGCGCAACGCATACTGCTCGGCCAACATCATCGTCGCGCCGCGCAGGTGGTCTGCCCAGTCGCCCTCCTTCTGCGCCGGAACACCGTTGACAAAGAACTGCGCGCGCTTCGGGAAGTTCAGGCTCTTGAGCTCCACCACGCCGTTGTGCTTCGGCGCATAGGCGAT
>JAILRK010000228.1 GCA_024698225.1 Oscillospiraceae bacterium
GAAAGGCAGTCTTGCGCGAGGCGCTCGCGCTCCTGCTGAAGGTTCGCGACATGGTCTGCAAGGCGCTCGACGGCGAGACCGACGCGCTGGACAGCGTGCCCGAGAACCTTCGGTTTTCCGACGCCTGCGCCTCCATGGAGGTCGCCGTGGACGCTCTGAACAGCGCCCTCGACCACATCGATGACGCGCGGGACGACATCAAGGAAGCGACAGAGGTATAATTATGGCAGTTGTATGGGAACTTTTCTGTATCCTCGCGGGGATCATCGCCCTGCACCGCATGCGGTACCAGGACGACCACCGCGGCGTCGGCTACTTCACGGCGTTGTTTGCGGCCATCGGGTCCGTCGTCGGCATGGTCGCCGCGCTGTTCATCACCGCCGAGCTCAAGGAGCTGGTGTTGGGCTTCACGGATTCGACGTCCATGCTGCTGCTGTTGATCGTCCTCATCTGTTACCTGCTGATCCGCGTCATGCTTATCATGGAGGAATCCGAACACAAGGACGTCATGAACCTCGCCACGCACATCGCACTGGTCAAGCAGGTTCACAAGCTCATCGTGTACGCCCTGGGGGTCTGCGCCTTCATCGGCGTCCTTGAAATGACGGATCCCGCCCGAACCCGCGCCGGCAAGGGCGCGGGCGTGCTGGGGCTCGGCATCAGCGCCATCCTGATCGTATGCTACCTGTATGCCCGGGCCTGTGACGCGGAGTCCTCCGCGGAGTACCGGGCCTACCTTGAATCGCTCACGCCCGACGCCGCCACGCTCGAACGCCTCCGGGATCACTTCCACATCCCGCAGCTTCGCTCGTCGACCGGCATGCCCTGGCAGGAGGTCGTCCATCAGCGCTGGATCAACGAGCACATCAACCACTACCTCGCCCGCCAGCCATATTGGGATCCGCTCGATCCTACGCCCATGCACGTCCCTGGCAAGGAAAACGAATGGGAACAGGATTATATCCAGACGAACGAGCCCGACCGCTACGACAGCGGCAACGGCGACAAGGAAGATGTGTTCGGCCAGAAATGGTGGTACGAAGACTGACTGACTGATCGAAGGGAGTGCCCATGGCATGCCCAGTCCGGATAAGACCGTATTCCTGAACGAAATGTTCGGCGGCCCGGAAAGGTCGTCCGCCAATGCGCTGCTCGTGTTCAAGGCCATGGAGGGCGTCGAGGCGGAGTACGGCGTGGATTTCACGATGCTTCCACTTGAGACGCTGCAGGAGGTTTTCTCCCGCGGCGTCTTCGGGGCGCGCGCGTCCAACGCCACCCTGCTCCTGCAGCAGGCGCTGCGCTATGCGCGCTGGCGCCGGGACAAAGGGCTCCCCTGCGGCGAGGGCATCTTCCAGGTCACCGCGGATACCGGCCTCGGCGTACGGCGAACGATGGTCTCCTCGTCCGCACACCTCGCGGCCGTGCTCGACCAGGTCTTTGAGCCCGCGTCGACCGGCTCGGCGGACGTGCTCTATCGCGCCTGGCTGTGGTTCGCGTTTTCGGGGCTGCCGGAGCGCTACTCCGTGCTCGTCGCTGCCGCGCAGTTGGATTTCAACGCCATGGAAATCCGGGGCGGCGTTCGTCGCTATCCCATTGCGCGCGAGGCCGTTTGCGACCTTCGCCGCGCGGCCACCGCCCAGTCGCTGATCGTCAACCGCTCGCTCGCGTCCGGCGCCGCGCGGAGCAGCGAATACCGCAGGCGCGGCGGGAACGTCGTGCTGCGCGGCACGCTTTCTGGGCCCGCTTCCGAAAGCGACGCCATTGATATCGGTACGTTGCGCGCCAGGGTCTCCCGGCGCTTCCACGAAGTCATGCTGAATCATGAGCACGAGGACGCGCCTCCGACCTGCATCGCGGCTTCCTATAAGAGCATTCGCACGTCGGGCCAGTTCGCCCGCCTGTACGACCTGGAGCGCATGGGCGTCCCCATTGATTTCAGGCAGATAGCCGGCGAGGAATTCGCTCTCCGGCAGTCCGGGGACAAGCCGTACAAGCTCTCGCGCGGTGTGACCGAAAACGCGATCGTCAACCGCATCGCCCGCTTCACCCGCCAGGACTACGAGCGCTGGAAGCAGGCGTTCACCGTGTAACACTTTACTCTCATACAAACCTTGTAAACCCGCACCCGTGGCAGCGCATCGCGCTGCCTTTTTCATACCCAGAAGGAGGTAGTATGGCAACCCGCAATCTCATGAAGGACGTCAGCATTGATGAAATGATGCGCATGCGCGAGAGCGGCATGACCAACCAGGACATCGCCAACGCGCTCGGCTGCTCCTATTCGGCCGTCTACAACCGCATCGGCAAGCAGCCATACGCCCACCACGGCGTCGCCGAGAAGGTCGTGCTTCCGCCCAAGGTGCGCGCGGCGGAGCTGAAGGCCGTATCGTCGCCCGCGGCGTCCATCGTGGAAAAGCCACCGGTCAACGGCCCGGAGGCGTCGCTGGTCGTCGAGGATCGCACCGTCTCGCTTACTGGTCTGTGCGCCTCCTATGTCGTGTCATCCAAGGAAAAGCGCGTGCTCGTCTGCATCAGCCCCGACGGCCCGTCCTTTTGCATGGATTTTGCCGACATCGAGGCGTTCGCCGCCGAGCTCAGCGCCATCCGCGACCGCCTGAACTCGCTCGCCCTGACCAACGAAATGTGGTAGCGCATTCCGACAAATGGCGCGTTTCCGATCCGACAAACGGCGCGGGCCGAGAGGAGGTGAAGCAGTAGGAATGGGAATGACGGACAGGGAGAAGGTTATCAAGGGGCTGCAAGAAGCCGTTGACTGGCTTTCAACGGAGACAAGCCTTACGGTTGTCGATCAGTGGGTTGTGCGTGATGCCATCGCGCTGCTGAAAGCGCAGGAGCCAGTGGAGCCTATAGTGGATATAGACACATGGAAGTGTGGGAACTGCGGGCATACGTTGGAGCATCAGGAGTTACTTGGCGACAACGTTCTATTTCACGAGCAGTATAACTATTGTCCGGACTGCGGAAGGGCGGTGAAATGGGAATGAGCATACAAGTTAATGATTTTCAATGGGAACCGGGAAAGAACGACACTGAATATATAAAGTTGCTTGAATCATCAAGGGATGAGTGGCAAAAGATAGCACAAAAAGCCATTGCAAAGCTGAAATCGCAGGCGCCGAGGGTGATGACGCTTGAAGAACTCGAGGGATTGCAAGAAGATGATGTTGTATTTGTAGAAATAAAGCCAGTACGCGATTTGACTTGTATATCAGTAGAATTAGTCAGATTTGTCGAAAAGGTACA
This sequence comes from Oscillospiraceae bacterium, assembly GCA_024698225.1. Lineage (GTDB taxonomy): Bacteria > Bacillota > Clostridia > Oscillospirales > Oscillospiraceae > Hominicoprocola. The sequence goes on from JAILRK010000228.1 coordinate 3,265, forward strand.
AGACCCGGCTACG
>JAILRK010000271.1 GCA_024698225.1 Oscillospiraceae bacterium
GGCACGGTCGAGGCGCGGTGGGAGGCGTTTGCCGCCCCGCTCGTCAACGACGCGGCTGCCGCCGCGGAGCTGCGCGCCCTCTCGGAGCGCTGGTATCCGGAAAAGCGCGTCGTGACCGACCGCGCCGCCTCCATGACCGGCGACGATTTTTCGGAGTTCATCTGCACCGTGCCCGGCGCGTATGCCTACCTCGGCACCGCGGACCCCACGCGCCCCGAGACGCAGCACAACATCCACAGCGCCGAGTTCGACATCGACGAGCGTGCGCTGCCCTACGGCGCGTGGCTCTACGCTGCCGCCGCAATCCACTGGCTCTCGGAGACGGCGGGAAAGGAGAACGGAAACCATGGCTAAAAAGAACGCGCGCAACACCAAGGCGCGCATCGTCAACGCCGCGTGGAAGCTGTTCTACGAGCAGGGCTACGAGGAGACGACGGTGGAGGACATCATCTTTGAGTCCGAGACCTCCAAGGGCTCGTTCTACCACTACTTTGACGGCAAGGACGCCCTGCTCTCCTCGCTCTCCGTGCTCTTTGACGAGCGCTATGAGGAGCTCATGCAGCGCGCCGACCTGCCGGAGGACAGCCTTGCCCTGCTGCAGTACCTCAACCGCAACCTGTTTGAGACCATCGAGAACACGGTGTCCATCGACCTGCTCTCGCGCCTGTTCTCCTCGCAGCTCGTGACCCGCGGCGAAAAGCACCTGCTCGACCGCCGGCGCACCTATTACAAGCTTCTGCGCCGCATCGTCACCGAGGGGCAGGAAAAGGGCGAAATCCGCAGCGATTTCACCGTCAGCGAGGTCACGCGCGCCTACGCCATGTTCGAGCGCGGGCTGATGTACGACTGGTGCCTTGGCGGGGGAGAATACTCCCTGCCCAACTATGCCGCGCGCATGATGCCGCTGTTCCTCCGGAGCTTCCGGGCAGAAAAAAATGACAGGGCAGAAAATCGTGCAGAGTATCGTCTTGTTCCAAACACTGATAAATAAAGGCTTCGCTGCATTATTTAAGAACAAAGTACAGAACTCGTTCTGTACTTTGTTCTGTATTTACGTACAGTTTCTTTTGTGGTATACTGCCCATCGTCAGTCTAAAGAGCGGGGCGGAACGCGCCTGTGCAGGCGGTCCGGACCCCGTTCGGAAACAAAGGGTGGTTCACATGTTCAATCTTGAAAGCGTCATTTTCATCGTCTATCTTGTCTTCATGCTCGGCATCGGCGTGTTCTTCTTCATCAAAGACCGCAACGGCGGCGAGAAGACCTACTTCCTCGGCGGCCGTCAGATGGGTCCCTGGGTGTCGGCGCTCTCGGCGGGCGCGTCGGACATGAGCGCGTGGGTGCTCATGGGCCTGCCGACCTCGATTTACGCCCTCGGCATCGGGCAGGTCTGGATTGCCGTGGGCCTTGCCGTCGGCTATACCATCAGCTGGCTGGTGGAGGCGCCGCGTCTGCGCCGCTTCTCCATCGTGGCAAACGACTCCATCACCATCCCGCAGTATCTCACCAACCGCTTCCTCTCCAAGTCCAAGGCACTGCAGATTATCTGCGCGGTGATTTTCCTCCTGGCGTACACGGTCTATGCCGCCAGCTCCATCAAGGCCTGCGGCACGCTGTTCAACACCGTCATCGGTATCAACGCCACCACCGCCATGTATCTCGCGGCGTTCATCATCATCAGCTACACCTTCCTCGGCGGCTTCTCCGCCGTGTGCTGGACGGACTTCTTCCAGGGCATGCTGATGCTCGGCGCCCTGCTCATTGCGCCGATTTTCGCCGCCGCCTCGCTCGACGGCGCAACCGCCGCGGAGATTCCCGCAACCTATTGGAGCGTCGGCACCTGGCAGGAGATTGTCTCCGGCTTCGGCTGGGGCCTGGGCTACTTCGGCATGCCGCACATCATCATCCGCTTCATGTCCATCGAGTCCCAGAAGTCCCTGAAAAAGTCCGCCAAAATCGGCATCACCTGGACCTGCCTGATTGTTCTCTTCTCCGCGCTCGTGGGCATCGTGGGCCGCATGATGCTCGGCTATGACGAGGCAATCAACGGCAACTCCCTCGTGTTCATCACGATGGTGCGCAAGCTCTTCCCCAGTCTTATCTCCGGCATCCTGCTCTCGGCGGTGCTCGCCGCGTCCATGTCCACGGCGGACAGCCAACTGCTTGCCGCCGCATCCGCCTTCGCCAGCGACGTGTATAAGCCGATTGTCCGCAAGAACAAGGCGAGTGAAAAGGAGATGCTCTGGGCGGGTCGTCTGGTGGTGCTCGCCATCGCGGTCATCGCGCTGCTCATTGCCGCCAACCCCAATGCGGGCTCCATCATGAGCCTCGTGTCCAACGCCTGGGGCGTGTTCGGCGCGGCGTTCGGTCCCGCCATCATGCTCAGCCTGTTCTGGAAGCGCTTCACCTTTGAGGGCGCTGTCGCAGGCATCGTCGTCGGCGCCGTGGTCGACATCGCGTGGCTGGTGCTCTTCGCCTCCACGGGCATCTATGAGATCATTCCCGGCGCGCTCTGCGGCCTGCTTGCCGCCGTCCTCGCCTCCAAACTCTCCAAGGCGCCCTCTGCTGCGGTCGAGGCGCTGTTCGACAAGGCGGT
>JAILRK010000147.1 GCA_024698225.1 Oscillospiraceae bacterium
CGCCGTCCGTCGTCTCGCGCTCCAGGCGCCGCCACACGCGCACGAACTGCTCGCGCGAGGGCAGCAGCCGCAGCGCGTCGCGCGGGGCAATTGCCGCGCCGCTGCGCAGCTTCCCGCGCAGCGACAGCAGCTCCGCCTCGCGTGCGCTGGGCGCACGGGCGGGGCGCAAATCCAGCAACTGGAGCTGCACGCTCCGGCTGCCGCGAAACTCGTTGATTTGCAGATAGAACGCGGCGTCCACGCGCTCCTGCGCGCTCACGCCCGCCTCGGGCGCGGAGACCGAGAAGAAGATGCCCTCAAAGGAGACGTGTCCCTTTTGCAGCCGCACCTTCAGATGGCGGTTCTGCCCCACGCTCTGCACCGACTCCAGCAGCGCGCCGCGCAGGCAGAACACCGGGCGGTCGTTGCCCGCGCCGTAGGGCTCCAGCTCGCTCAGGCGCTCCACCTCGCCCAGTGTGACGAGGGCGGGGCGCGTAATCTCCGCGTCGACGTTCAGCGAGGAGACGGGCATGGCGTTGCCGGTCTGCTCGCGGACGTAGCGGTTCATTTTGCGGCGGAAGGCGGGGATGTTTGCCTCCTCGATGGTGAAGCCCGCCGCCAGCTCGTGCCCGCCGAAGCCCACCAGCAAGTCCGAGCAGGCCTCCAGCGCGCTGAAGAGATTGAACCCGCCGTAGCTGCGGCAGGAGCCCTTGCCCACGCCGTCGGCAAGGTGAATCATAAAGCTGGGGCAGGAGTATTTCTCGCTCAGGCGCGAGGCGACGATGCCCACCACGCCCTGATGCCAGTCGTCACTTGCGAGGACGAGGGCGTATTTCTCCTCCGGCGGGAGCTGCTCAAGCTGCTCGACCGCCTTGGCGTAGATTTCCTGCTCCACCGCCTGCCGCTCGCGGTTGAGCTCGCACAGCTCGTGCGCAAGGCGCGCCGCCGTCTCCTCGTCATCGGTGAGCAGCAGCTCCGCCGCCAGCGAGGCGCGGCCCATGCGTCCCGCGGCGTTGATGCGCGGCGAGAGCACGAAGCCGACCTGAATCGAGGTCAGCGGCTTGCCCGCAAGCCCCGCCTCGCGCAGCAGCGCGTGCAGGCCCCGAAAATCGCTGTGGTCAATCGCCTCCAGTCCGGCGCGGACAATGGCGCGGTTTTCGCCCTCCATGCGCATCACATCCGCAATGGTGCCGATGGCGGCGAGGGTGCAGTAGCGCGCGAAGAGCGCGTCCTCGCGCCCGTTCCCGCCCAGCGCCAGCACCAGCTTGAGCGCCACGCCCACACCGGCGAGGTGCTTGAAGGGATAGCCGCAGTCCGGGCGGTGCGGGTCCACCACGGCGACGGCGGCGGGCAGACGCTCCTTGCACTCGTGGTGGTCGGTGATGACCACGTCCACGCCGAGCGCGTTGGCGTAATCCGTCTCGTCCACGCCGGTGATGCCGCAGTCCACCGTGACCAGCAGGCGGACGCCCTGCTCCGCCAGCGCGCGGATGGCGTCGTTGCTCAGCCCGTAGCCCTCGTCGAAACGCCCGGGAATGTGCATCACCACGTCGCCACCGCGGGAGCGGAGATAATCGGTGAGCAGGCACGTGGCGGTGATGCCGTCCACGTCGTAGTCGCCGAACACGGCAATTTTCTCGCCGCGCGAAAGCGCGCCCTGTATGCGCGCAACCGCCTTGTCCATGTCGCGCATGAGCAAGGGCGCGTAGGTCAGCGTCTGCTCGCGCTCCAGCGCCAGCGCCGCCTGTTCGGCGCTCTCCACCCCGCGCGCGGCGAGAACGGTGGAGAGCAGATAGGGGTAGCCCGCGTCCATCAGCCGCTCGACGCTCTCCTCGCTCGGCACAGGGATATTCCATTGCTCATATTTCATCGCGGGCTCCTTTCGCCGAAATTGGTTCGGCAATCTACTATATCAAGGTTCTACTATATCAAAAATCGCGCAAAAGGACAAGAGCGAATTTGCCCCGGTCGAATGAACGCGCAAAAAACAGCGGACCTCCCGCAGGAGGTCCGCCATTTTTATGCGTTTTGTCCGATTTTCCGGCAGCGCCGGGCGTTGCGTCGTTTACTGAATCTCAATGCGCCGCGCCGAGGACACGGTCTGCTGCTTCTTGGGCATGGTCAGCTTCAGCACGCCGTCGCTGTACTCCGCCGACAGGGCGCTCTCCTCGATGCCGCTGATGTCGAAGGAGCGGGAGTAGCTGCCGTAGCTGCGCTCGCAGCGGAGGTAATTGCCCTCCTTGTCCTTTTCCTCGTGCTCGCTGTGGCGCTCGGCACTGATGGTCATCGTCTCGCCGTCGAGGTCGATGTGGATGTCCTCCTTGCGGAAGCCCGGCAGGTCCGCCTCAAGCAGATAGCTGTCGCCCTTGTCCTGAATGTCGGTCTTGAATTCCGTCAGCGCGCCATAGCGCTCGCCGCTGTAGGGGCGGCCGAAGAACGCGCGCTCCAGCTCCTCCATCTCACGGAAGGGGTCATAATTGCGCAGGTGATTGGTTCTGTGGTCAAACGGTCTGAGTTCAAACATGATGCATACCTCCTCAATTCTATGAAACGCCGCTTGCGCGGTTGTGTGTGGAACCGTTCCGGCGGGGCTTTTTTGCTTCCCCCTTGGAACAATTCTGAGTATAGCCGCCACCTGTGAACAAAAATACGTCTTTTTGTGAACGGTCCGTGAATTTTAGCACTCTCTTTCTCGGAGTGCTAATTTTCTTTTGCGGCGACGCAAAGAAAGCTGTGGAAAAACGCGGAGAAGTCTGCTATACTATGTGAACTACGCGAAAAACATCATGTGAAAGGAAGCGATTCAAGATGAGACGAATGACGGCTGTGCTTCTGACCTGCGCGCTGCTGCTGGGGCTGCTGAGCGCCTGCGGCAAGCAGGAGCAGACGCCGCAGACCGAACCGGCAACGCAGACGGAGCAGAGCGAGCCGACAGAGCAGACGCAGCAGGGCGAGGCGGCGGAGGCTGCCCCGGCAGGGGAGACCGACGCCGCGGAGGCCGCGGAGAGCGCGGCGCCGCAGACGGAGACGACGGAAAGCGCCGACCCCTACGACGCGGTGAAGAACTACTGGAAGCCCGAGCAGCTGACGCAGGCCTGGGGACCGGACCAGGTGGTGGAGCATCTGTTTTTTCACCCCATCATCGCCTATCCGCGCTACGCGTTTTACGAGTGCAAGGCGACGGAGTCCCAGCGCTACGGGCTGGACGACTGGATGGTCACGGTGGACGAGTACAACAAGATTCTCCAGTCCGTCTACGACAAGGGCTACATCCTCGTGGCGATGGAGGACGTGTGGAGCGAGTACACCAACGAGAACGGCGAGCAGCGCATGCAGCGCAACACGCTGATGCTGCCCGAGGGCAAAAAGCCCTTGGTCATCTCCTTTGACGACGTGAACTACTATCCCTACATGCTCGAGGAGGGCTTCGCCAGCAAGCTGGTCGTCGGGGACGACGGCGAAATCTGGGCGGAGTGCCTCGACCCCTACACGCAGGAGACCTTCCTGACCAAGGAGCTGGACGCCACGCCCGTTCTGGACCAGTTCGTGTACGAGCACCCGGACTTCTCCCTCAACGGGGCGAAGGCGATTTTCTCGCTGACGGGCTACTACGGCATCCTCGGCTACCGCACGCAGGATGACCGCGACATCGCCGCCGACAGCCCTGACCGCCCTGCGTTTGAGGCGTACCGCGCCGCCGAGATTGAGGCGGTGAAGCCCGTGATTGAGCGTCTGAAGGAGACGGGCTGGACCTTCGGCAGCCACACCTGGGGGCACATCCGCCTTGCCAGCAAGCCGCTGCAGACCGTCATCAACGACACCGAGCGCTGGGCGGACGAGGTCGGCTCGCTCGTGGGGCCGACGACGATTCTCTTCTATCCCCACGGCGGGCGGCCCGACGGCGACGACTGGCACACCACCGGCCCGATTTTCCGGTATCTGCAAAGTCAGGGCTTCCGCGTCTTCGCCAGCGTGGGCACCAGCTCCTTCAGCTACATCAAGCCCGACATCTCCGCCGTCATCTGCGACCGCCTGCACCCCGACGGAACGACGCTGCGCGGCGGCAGCGACGGGCGCACGCTGAACTGGTACATGCAGTTTTATGACGCGCGCGACATCATCGACCTCGACGTCCGTCCGCCGCTGGGCGTAACCTGGGCGCCGAAGTCCTGACCCACATTATAATATATAAGGAGCGAGAGCTATGGCAAGCGAACAGGAACTGATTGCAAAGGCAAGCGCCATGCTGGACATGGCATACGTACCCTATTCCAAATTTCCCGTCGGCGCGGCGCTGGAGTGCGAGGACGGCGCGGTCTACACCGGCTGCAACATCGAAAACGCCAGCTACGGGCTGACCAACTGCGCCGAGCGCACCGCCGCGTTCAAGGCGGTCAGCGAGGGGCACCGCCGCTTCCGCCGCATCGTCATCGCGGGCCGCTGCGAGGACTACTGCTGGCCCTGCGGCGCCTGCCGCCAGGTGCTCAACGAGTTCGGCGGACCGCAGATGGAGGTCGTCTGCCTCAACGGCAAGGGCGACGCCGTCCGCCTCACGCTGGGCGAGCTGCTGCCCCACGGCGTGGACAGCGTTTGGCTGGGGAACTGATACTGATTTCAAATCAAAATGATTGATTTGAAATCGCGCGTGCTTCGCACGCTCATGCCGCGCAGAGCGCGTCATGTCGTCTCATGCGATACCTACGCGCCTGCGGCGCTATCAAAATGCTTTTCAAGCATTTT
>JAILRK010000008.1 GCA_024698225.1 Oscillospiraceae bacterium
CCCGTTTCCTCGCCGCGCAGGGCGGCGACCATGACGGTGTAGCTCTGGCCGACGGTCAGTCCCTCGATGGTGGCGGTGGTTCCGGTGACGGTCTGGCGATAATCGGTGTCCTTCACCGTGACCAGATAACCGTCCGCCTCGGGGACGGGCTCCCACTCGGCAGCGAGCGAACCGCCGCCGACGTTGGCAACGTACTTGATGCCCGGGATGCCCAGGGGCAGAACGTAGTCGCAGGACTTGGTCTCCGCGCCGACGATGTCCTCCTCCTCCGCGCGGGAGAGCGCGGCGGAGAAGTGATAGGTGCCGCTCGCCGTGGGGGCGTAGGTCAGGGTGTGCTGCTCCTGCATCCTGCCGGAGCTGAGCACCGTGACCGCTTTGCCGTCGGCGTCGGTCACAGTGACGTTGAGTTTGTCCGCACCGTCGTAGCCCACAAGGGCGTTGACCGTAAGGGTAATTTCCTCGCCGCTTTCCACGGAGGTAATGACCGGGGCGGATACCGTGCTCCAGTCGGCGCGCGGGGGCTTTTCGGCGGCGCCGGTCGTGACCTCCACCTTGAAGATGTAGTTGCTGCCAGTATCGCCGCCGAGGTAGTAGGTGCCCGCGCCGCTGAGCGTCAGCTCGGAGCAATAGGCGGTGTTTTTGACGGACGCCGCCTCGGTGACGGCCGCGGTCGCGCCGCTGCTGTCCAGAATGACAATCTGCCGGTCATCACCGCCGGAGACCCACCAGACCTTGACGGTGGCATCGCCCGCGGTGTCAAAGCGGATGGCGTTCATCTCGAGGCTTGCTTTGCCGCCGAAGTTGATCCGCTGGGATGAGGCATAGCCGTCGTCCCAGGTCTTGTTGCTGCTGTCGACCTTGGATTTTGCGCTCCAGAGGAGGGTGAATTCCCCGGCGGCGGTGCTGTCTCCGTCCGCCTTGGCACCGGCGGTAAAGGCGTCCAGCGTGCTTGCCTCCAGCACGTTGGGGTCCGCAGCCGCGGAATCTGCGGCGCTTGCGACGCCTGCCGGCAGAGAGAGTGCCATGGCAAGGCTGAGCATCAGGGCAAGCAGCCGCCTGAGGGACGGATGTGTTCGGAATTGGTTCATCGTCTGTTCTCCTTTCTGTGCCTCTATGCCAAGAGGCGGGTGTTCGTCTCTGTATTGTATCGGAATGAGGCACAGAATTCCATGGATTGAACAAACTATTCTATGCAGAATATGGACTTTCTATGCAAAGCGTCCATTCAAAATGGCGGGCAATGTTTTACCACACGGCGACGGCGCCGTCGCAGCGGGGCTCCGTGCCGCCGATGAGCAGACCGTTGTCCGTGCGCCAGATGACCTGACCGCGGCCCATGGCAATGCTGTCGTCAATGACCTCGACCTCGTGCCCGCGCGCGGCGAGCTCGGCGGCGAGCGCCGGAGCGGCGGCGCGCTCAAGCTGAACGTGCTTGCCGCCCGTCCACTGGATGCGCGGGGCGTCGAGCGCCTCCTGCGGGTTCATGTGGTAGTCGAGGGTGTTGACGATGAGCTGCACATGGCCCTGCGGCTGCATGAACGCGCCCATCACGCCGAAGGGACCCACCGCTTCGCCGTCTTTGAGCAGGAAGCCGGGGATGATGGTGTGGTAGGAGCGCTTGCCGCCCGCAAGGACGTTGTCGCTGGCGGGGTCGAGCGAGAAGTTTGCGCCGCGGTTTTGCAGCGAGATGCCCGTGCCCGGCACGGCGACGCCCGCGCCGAAGGTGGTGTAGTTGCTCTGAATGAAGGACACCATGTTGCCGAAGGGGTCGGCGGTGCAGAGGTAGATGGTGCCGCCGCAGGCGGGGTCGCCCGCGCGCGGCTCAAGCGCCGTGTCGCGCAGCAGGGCGCGGCGCTGCGCGGTATAGCGCTCGCTGAGCAGGTCCTCGACCTTCGTTTTCATGTAGCGCGGGTCGGCAACGTAGGTTTTGGTGTCCGCGAAGGCGAGCTTGATGCACTCAATCACCTTGTGATACTGCTCCGCGCTTTCGCGCGCCGCGGGCAGCTCCAGACCCTTGAGCAGGTTGAGCGCCATCAGCACGGTGATGCCGTGACCGTTGGGCGGGAGTTCGCAGACGGTGCAGCCGCGGTAGTCCGTTGTAATCGGGGTGACCCATTCGGGACGATAGGCGCGGAAGTCCTCCTCGCTGAAGTATCCGCCCGTCGCGCGGCTGAAGGCGACGATGCGCTCCATCAGCGCGCCGCGGTAATAGCTCTCGCAGCCGGTGGCGGCGAGCTCCTCCAGCGTGTCGGCGTACTCCGCCCAGCGGAACAGCTCGCCTGCGCGGTAGGGTGCGCCGTCCGGCTTCGTGAAGCGGGAGAGCCAGTAGGAATGGGGCGCGTCGTCGCGTGCCGCCGCCCGCTGAATGCGCGGCGCGTCCTTCGCCCACTGCCGCGCCACGTTCACGGGCACGGGCACGCCCTCGCGCGCATAGTCGGCGGCAGGGGCAAACAGCGCGCTGAG
>JAILRK010000018.1 GCA_024698225.1 Oscillospiraceae bacterium
ATCAGCAGCGGCGTGTCCTTGCGCGCGGCGATGATGCAGTCCGGATTGTCGGCGCAGAGAATGCCGAGCGCGTAAGCGCCCTCGATGCGGCGCAGGACCTGGGTGACGGAGGCAAAGAAATCATGACAGCGGTTGTAGTCATACTCCAGCAGCTGCGCCACGACCTCGGTGTCCGTCTCGGACTGGAAGTGAACGCCCTGCCGAATCAGAAAGTCCTTGAGCTCCGCGTAGTTTTCGATGATGCCGTTGTGGATGACGGCAAAGCGCCCGTCCTCGCTCATGTGCGGGTGGGAGTTCGTGCTGTTGGGTACGCCGTGGGTCGCCCAGCGCGTGTGCCCGATGCCGACGCAGCCCGCAAGGTCCGCCCCGCCGTGCAGCATGTCACTGAGCACCTGCAGCCTGCCCTTGGTCTTGCGCAGATTGATGTTGCCGTCCGGCGTGATGACCGCCACGCCTGCGGAGTCATACCCGCGGTATTCCAGCCGGGTCAGTCCGTCCAGAAGAATTGGCGCTGCCTGCTGCGCGCCGACAAAGCCTACGATTCCACACATGTGATGTTCCTCCTGTTCGTTTCAGTTTGTTTCGTGCCGGTCCTGCAGCGCCGCGCGGAGCAGGCCCAAAAACAGCGGATGCGGTCGGTTGGGGCGGCTCTTGAACTCCGGGTGAAACTGCACGCCCACGAAGAACGGCTGCTCCCGCAGCTCCACCGCCTCAACCAGACGCCCGTCCGGGGACAGGCCGCTGATGACCAGCCCTGCCGCCGTCAGCGCGGCGCGATAGTCGTTGTTGAACTCATAGCGGTGGCGGTGGCGCTCATTGACCTGCTCCGCGCCGTAGCAGCGCGCAAGCGTCGTGCCGGGCGCAATCAGGCAGGGATAGCTGCCGAGGCGGAGCGTGCCGCCCTTGTCCACGCTGCCGCTCTGTCCGGGCATGAAGTCGATGACCTTGTGGGGGCAGTGCTCGTCAAACTCGCCGGAGTTGGCGTCGGCAAGCCCCGCAACGGAGCGCGCAAAGGCAATCACGGCAATCTGCATGCCGAGACAGAGTCCGAGATAGGGTGTTTTGTGTGCGCGGGCGTACTGCGCGGCAAGGACCATGCCCTCAATGCCGCGGTCTCCGAAGCCGCCGGGAACCAGAATGCCGTCCAGCGCCGCAAGCTGAGCGGAAACGTTCTCCGCGTTCAGCTGCTCGGAGTCAATCCACCGGAGCGTGACCTCCGCACCGAGCGCACTGCCCGCGTGCCGGAGGCTTTCCGCGACGGAGAGATACGCATCGTGCAGCTGCGTGTACTTCCCCACAAGTCCGATGCACACGCGGCGCGTGGGGTGCAGCATGCGCTCGGTCATTGCCCGCCATTCGGACAGCTCGGGCGCGGGGGTCACCAGCCCCAGCCTGCGGCAGACGATGCCGGAGAAGCCCTCCTCTTCCAGCATCAGCGGCGCTTCATAGAGGCAGCGCACGGTGCGGTTTTCGATGACACAGTCCGGCTGCACGTTGCAAAACAGCGCAATCTTGCGAAAAATATCCTTTTCCTCAATGGGCTCGTCGCTGCGCAGGACGATGATGTCCGGGTGGATGCCCATGCCCTGCAGCTCCTTGACCGAGTGCTGTGTGGGCTTTGACTTGTGTTCGTGCGAGCCCTTCAGGTACGGCACCAGCGTCACGTGAATGAACAGGCTGTTTTCCCTGCCGACCTCCAAAGAGACCTGCCGCGCCGCCTCGATGAAGGGCTGCCCTTCAATGTCGCCGATGGTGCCGCCAATCTCCGTAATCACCACGTCCGCGTCCGAGTGGCGTCCGACGCGGTAGATAAAGTCCTTGATTTCGTCGGTCACGTGCGGGATGACCTGTACCGTGGAGCCGAGATACGCGCCGCGGCGCTCCTTGTTCAGCACGTTCCAGTAGACCTTCCCTGTGGTGAGGTTGGAGTACTGGTTCAGGTCCTCGTCGATGAAGCGCTCGTAATGACCGAGGTCGAGGTCGGTCTCCGCGCCGTCCTCGGTGACGTAGACCTCGCCGTGCTGATACGGACTCATCGTTCCCGGGTCGACGTTGATGTAGGGGTCGAGCTTCTGCGCCGCGACCTTCAGCCCGCGCGCCTTGAGCAGCCGTCCGAGCGACGCTGCCGTGATGCCCTTGCCCAGGCCCGACACCACGCCGCCGGTTACAAAAATGTATTTTGTCATGCGGTAGCCTCCCTTAAAAAGAGAAAGGGTGTTCATTTGGGGGCACTTATCCCCAAATGAACACCCTTGTTCAACAAAACGGAGCATACTACAAGATGCGGCGCTTGTCAATGAAAACTTTTCACAGCACCCGGCGGCTACAGCTCCTGATAGGTTTTGATGATGGTCTCCGCGACCTCTTTTCTGGACAGACGCAAATCCATCGCCTGCTTTTCAATGCAGCGGTGCGCCTCGCCCTCCGTCATGTGCAGGCGCTCAATCAGCAGCCATTTCGCGCGGTTCACGCGGCGAATCTCCTCGATTTTCTCCTCCACCGTCGCCTGCCGTTCCTCCATGCGGCGCAAGCGCTCCCGCGCGGCGCAGAGCATGCGCAGACTCTGCGCCACCATCTGCGTTGAGGCGGGCAGGGCGAGCAGCATGACGCCCGCCTCCATCACCTTTGCATAGACGTCATCGTAGAGCTCACCCTTGACAAACAGCAGCACGCTTGCGCCCGAGTTGCGGCAGACGTCGCAGGCAAGGCGGCTGCCGAACTCATCCCGCAGCGGCGACTGAATCAGCACGACGTCAAACGCCGTCTCCAGCAGTCTGCGGCGCGCCTCTCCCGCGCTTCCGGCGGTCTCCACGGGGTAATAGTCCGACGGAGGGAGCAGCGCGCGCGAGGATTCGATGAAGCGGTTCGACGCCGAGACAATCAGGGCCGCGTAGGTGCGTTCCTGAAAGACCATGTGCTCCCTCCTTTCTTTGCCGGACGGCGCGTGTTCAGCGCTGGGTATAGGCGGTGAGTATCAGCTCGGGCAGATGCGCGCGCAGGAAGGCGCTGCCCCGTGCGGCGGCAATGGACTCGTGCAGCGTGGCGGGGATGTGCTGATAGCGGCGCAGCGTCTCGTCATCTGTGGTGTAGAGGTTCACGTCCGCGCTTTCGGGCAGCGTGAGTTTGTTTTCAATGCCGTGCAGCCCCGCGTAAATCAGCAGCGCATAGGCAAGATAGGGATTTGCATAGGGGTCGGGCGAGCGCAGCTCCGCGCGGTACTGCTCCTGCGGCGCGGCGGGAATGCGAATCAACTGGGAGCGGTTCTCGCTCGACCAGGTGATGTAGCCAGGCGCTTTGTTGCTGCCAAGGCGGCGGTAGGACTCCTCCACCGGGTTGAGGAAAAGCGTCAGCTCGCGCACCTTGTCCATGATGCCCGCAATGGTGGCGGGCAGATGGTCCGTCCCGTCGGCGGCGCGCACGGAGAAGTTGATGTGCATGCCGTTGCCCGCCTCATCGGCAAGCGGCTTGGGCGAGAAATCGGCGGAGAGCCCGTTGCGCGCAACGATGGTCTTGACCACGGAGCGGAAGGTAATGGCATTGTCCGCCGCGGAGAGCGGGTCAGAGTAACGGAAGTCAATCTCGTTCTGTCCCGGTCCCTCCTCATGGTGGGCGCACTCGGGCTGAATGCCCATCTGCGAGAGCGTCAGACAGATTTCGCGGCGCACAATCTCGCACTTGTCCTCGGGCGCGATGTCCATGTAGTGCGCGTGGTCGTAGGGCTGCTTTGTCGGCGCGCCGTTTTCATCCGTCTTGAACAGGTAGAACTCCATCTCCGCGCCGAAGGCAAAGGAGAGCCCCGCCTTCTCCGCGTCCAGTACGGCGCGCCGCAGCATGGCGCGGCAGTCGCCCTCAAACGCCGTGCCGTCGGGATGCGTAATTGAGCAGAACATCCGCACGACCCGCCCGTTTTCGGGGTGCCACGGCAGGCTGGACAGCGTGGCAGGGTCGGGATGCAGAATCAGGTCGGAGCGCACCTCGCCGCCGAAGCCCGGAATGGCGGAGGCGTCAAACGGAATGCCGAAGGAAAACGCGCGCTCCAGCTCAGAGGGCAGGATGGCAAGGTTCTTCTGACGCCCGAACACGTCGCAGAACGCAAGGCGGATAAACTTCACGTCCTCCTGCTCCACGTACTGTATGACCTCTTGCGCCGTATACTTGTTCATCATCGTCACTCCCTATGGAAGAATCAAAATACTGGAACAGAATACTACGGAAAAGCGGGTTCTGTCAACAAAAATCCGCGGTGCGCCTTGACATTGCGCGCCGGCGGATTTATACTTGCGCTGTTGGGACAAAGGCGTCTCGAAGGGTTTTTGCGCTCTTTGAGGCGTCTATTTTCTTGAATAAGGAGACGGAATATGCACGAAACCGTATTGATTCTGGATTTCGGCGGACAGTACAACCAGCTCATTGCCCGCCGCGTGCGCGAGCAGCACGTATACTGCGAGCTCAGGCCCTTTTCCATGCGCCTTGATGAAATCAAAGCCCTTGCCCCCATCGGCATCATCTTCACGGGCGGCCCGCGCAGCGTCTACGACGAGACCGCGCCGCATGTGGACCCGGCGCTGTTCCACCTTGGCGTGCCCATTCTCGGCATCTGCTACGGCTGTCAGCTCATGGCGCACACGCTCGGCGGCATCGTCAGCGCGGCGCAGAGCGACACCGCGCGCGAGTACGGCAAAACGCCGACGCACTTTGACACCGGCTGCCGCCTGTTCCGCGGCATCGGCGCGGAGAGCGTGACCTGGATGAGTCACGGTGACTATATCGCGCGGCTGCCCGAGGGCTTCGTCTCCTGCGCGCACAGCGCCGCCTGCCCCACCGCCGCCATCTGCGACGAGCGCCGCGGCTTCTATGGCGTGCAGTTCCACCCGGAGGTGGCGCACACGGAGCGCGGTGCCGACATTCTGCGCAGCTTCCTGTATGACGTGTGCGGCGCGAAGGGCGATTGGAGCATGGGCAGCTACAAGGACGCGGCCATCGCGTCCATCCGCGAACAGGTGGGCGACGGCCGCGTGCTGCTGGCGCTCTCGGGCGGCGTGGACTCCTCGGTCTGTGCGGCGCTGCTGGCGGAGGCGGTCGGCAAGCAACTGACCTGCGTGTTCGTTGACCACGGTCTGCTGCGCAAGAACGAGGGCGACGAGGTCGAGGCGGCGTTCGCCAAATGGGACATCGAGCTGCGCCGCGTGAACGCGCAGGAGCGCTTTCTCTCCCTGCTCGCCGGCGTCGAGGAGCCGGAGCAAAAGCGCAAGCGCATCGGCGAGGCGTTCATCCGCGTCTTTGAGGAGGAGGGCAAGAAGCTCGGCGCGGTGGATTTCCTTGCCCAGGGCACCATCTACCCCGACGTGATTGAGTCCGGCAAGGGCGACGCCGCGGTCATCAAGAGCCACCACAACGTCGGCGGACTGCCGGACTTCGTGGACTTCAAGGAGATTATCGAGCCGCTGCGCCTGCTGTTCAAGGACGAGGTGCGCGCGCTCGGGCGCGAGCTGGGTCTGCCGGAGTATCTGGTCAGCCGCCAGCCTTTCCCCGGTCCGGGCCTTGCCATCCGCGTGCTCGGCGAGGTGACGAAGGATAAGCTCGAATTGCTGCGCGAGGCGGACGCCATCTTCCGCGAGGAGCTTGCCAATGCCGGGCTGGACAAGTCCGTCAACCAGTATTTCGCCGTGCTGACCAACGCGCGCACGGTGGGCGTCATGGGCGACGGGCGCACCTATGACCGCGTTCTGGCGCTGCGCGCCGTGACGACGGACGACTTCATGACCGCCGAGTGGGCGCGCATCCCCTACGACGTGCTCGACCGCGCCTCAAGCCGCATTGTCAACGAGGTCAGCGGCGTCAACCGCGTCGTCTACGACATCACGGCAAAGCCGCCGGGAACGGTGGAGTGGGAATAACGAGCAGGCAGCAAAGCCGCTGTCCGGTCACAGGACCGGGCGGCGGTTTTGTTGCCTTCATCTTCCCTCCGACGTGTTAAAAAGACCATACACATTGAGCGTGTTCTTCAGCAGACGGAAAGCTTGTCAAACGAAACCGTCCCCGATGACAAGCTCAACTCACTACCTTGACAAATTGTGGGCTTCCGGGTATAATTTAAGCGCACATAGGCTTTTTCAAGATTATAGCCTATAAACAGTGAAACTTTCAACAGGAGGACTCTGCAAGAGTTAAGCGATCATAGGCTTTATTGCAAAGTTCGCCTATATTTACTATAATAAGAGGTTTTCGTTATGCTCTACACCTATAAAGAGTGTATGGAAAAATGGTCATCAAACTATCAGATAAGAAAACAGATTGCAGCCGGGAATCTTTTTCAGATTGAGAAGGGTTTATACTCCGATGTAGCGGATGTATCTACCCTTGCGATTATTTCTGCAAAGTACCCGAAAGCAATCTTCACTATGGACAGTGCTTTTTACTATCATGGGTTGACCGACGTGATTCCGGATGGATATCACATCGCAACGGGCAAACATTCTATTTATCTCAGTGATAAACGTATACGTCAATACTATATCCCGTCAGATATTCTTCATATCGGTGCGATAAAGATGACAAGAAGGGATGCAGCTATCAGGATTTATGACAAGGAAAGGATGCTGATAGAACTCCTGCGTTATAAAAACAAGCTGCCATTTGACTATTATAAAGAGATTCTCGGTAACTACAGGAGTCTGATCTATGCGTTGGATATTGAACGCATACAAGAATATGCTGCTACTTTTCCCAAACCTAAGATGATCAGCGAAGCTTTGGAGGCGGAAGTGTTTTGATGACAACGATCCGAGAGATGATACGGCAGGCAAATGCCGATGGTTATATGGATGAAAACGCAGAGGCCAAAGTGTGTCAGGACGTTGTTCTCAAAGCACTTTCTGAAAGCGCTCTCAGCCGAAACGCAACAATCAAAGGCGGGGTTGTGATGCGCAGCATTTCCCATGATGCGCGCAGAGCGACACTTGACATGGATATTGATTTCATACGCTATTCTTTGAGCGACGAATCAATTCGACTGTTCATACAGAAACTCAATTGTCTTGAAGATATCCATATCAGGCAGACCGGTGTCATTACCGAGCTGAAGCAGCAGGACTATCATGGCAAGCGTGTATTTGTGGAAATAAGCGACGAAACCGGCGATTCCATTGAAAGCAAGATCGATCTGGGAGTACATAAGAATCTTTCCATTGAACAGGAAGAGTACTGCTTTGATATTGCGTGTTTCGATGATGGTGCGAACCTTTTGATCAATTCCAAGGAGCAGATGTTTA
>JAILRK010000061.1 GCA_024698225.1 Oscillospiraceae bacterium
GCCAAAATAGACCGTGTCCACGCGGTGCGCCGCCGCCAGAGGCGCGGCGGCGCGCAGCGCGGCGGCAAGCGCGGCGGTATAGTCGTCCATCCGGTCCTCGCGGCGGGCGAGGGAGTAGAAGTCGCAGTAGACGCACTTCGCGCGGCAGAACGGAACGTGAATGTAAAGACCAAGTGTGTTCATGGCGCCTATTGTACGCGCTTTCCCGCCGCGGCGCAAGAGATTTGCAGAAAAAGTGCGCGCAGTGCCTGTCAAGTTGGCAAAGTGACGAAAGTGTTTTTTGTGCGTCTTGACTGGTCGGGACGCGGGACGCGGCGCAAGGGGTAACATTTTACGGGGAAACGACGTTGACATAAGTCTGTGGAAAACTCTGTGGAAACTGTGAATAACCCAGAGAACAAGCGCCTTTGCGCGGTTGACGCAAACGTTACCCGCGCGCGGCGGCGTGTACTTTTCCCTGACAAAAGGCAATTCCACCAAAAAACGCGCCGCGGCGCGCGACGCGGGAAAAACACTTGCCATAGTGGAGGAAAGCGGGTATAATCTACCATGGATTGTATTGTGAGGTTTGATACCCTGCGTGATGAGGACGCAGACACCGACAGTTGAAACGGAGAGACACATGGCGAAGAACAAAAAAACCGATTACGGCAACGAGAGCATCTCGCTTTTGCAGGGCGCGGACCGTGTGCGCAAGCGCCCGGGCGTGATTTTCGGCTCGGACGGGCTGGAGGGCTGCGAGCACGCGGTCTTTGAGATTCTGTCCAACTCCATTGACGAGGCGCGCGAGGGACACGGCACGCTCATCACCGTGACGCGCTATCTGGACCACAGCATCGAGGTGGAGGACCAGGGGCGCGGCTGCCCGCTGGACTTCAACCCCAAGGAGCAGCGCTGGAACTGGGAGCTGGTCTACTGCGAGCTGTACGCCGGCGGCAAGTATGAGAACAACGGCGGCGACAACTATGAGTATTCGCTGGGCCTCAACGGCCTCGGCGCCTGCGCCACGCAGTACGCCTCGCGCTATATGGACGTGACCGTCTGGCGCGACGGGAACAAATACAGCCTGCACTTTGAGCGCGGCGAGGTCACGGGCAAGGCGGGCAGCGAGCTGCGCATTGAGCCGAGCGACCGCGGGCGCAAAACCGGCACGCTGACCCGCTGGCTGCCCGATTTGGACGTGTTCACCGACATCGACATCCCCGCGGACTACTTTGTGGACGTGATGAAGCGGCAGGCGGTGGTCAACGCGGGCATCACCTTCCGCTTCCGCTGCGAGACCGCGCCCGGGCGCTTCGACACGCAGGAGTTCGTCTATGAAAACGGCATTGCGGACTACGTCGCGGAGCTGGCGGGCGAGGACGCGCTCACCACGCCCGTGTTCTGGGAGACGGAGCGCCGCGGGCGCGACCGCAAGGACAAGGACGACTACAAGGTCAAGCTCTCCTGCGCCTGCTGCTTCTCCAACCGCGTGCAGCGCATCGAGCACTACCACAACTCCAGTTGGCTCGAGCACGGCGGCAGCCCGGAGAAGGCGACGAAAAGCGCCTTCGTCTCCGCCGTCGACGCCTACCTCAAGCAGAACAACAAATACCAGAAGAGCGAGGCGAAAATCACCTGGCAGGACGTGGAGGACTGCCTCGTGCTGGTGAGCAACAACTTCTCCACGCTCACCAGCTACGAGAACCAGACCAAGAAGGCGATTACGAACCGCTTCGTGCAGGAGGCAATGACGGAGTTCCTCAAAAGCCGCCTGGAGGTCTATTTCATCGAAAACCGCACCGACGCCGAGAAAATCGCCGCGCAGGTGCTCATCAACAAGCGCAGCCGCGAGAGCGCCGAGAAGCAGCGCCTGGGCATGAAGAAAAAGCTCTCCGGCAGCATCGACATCGCCAACCGCGTGCAGAAGTTCGTGGACTGCCGCACGAAGGATGTCAGCCGCCGCGAGATTTACATTGTGGAGGGCGACAGCGCGCTGGGCAGCGTCAAGCTCTCGCGCGACGCGGAGTTCCAGGGCATCATGCCCGTGCGCGGCAAGATTCTCAACTGCCTCAAGGCAGACTATCCGCGCATCTTCAAAAGCGAGATCATCACGGACCTGCTGAAGGTGCTGGGCTGCGGCGTGGAGGTCTCCGGCAAGCTCGCCAAGGAGCTCAACGCCTTTGACCTGGACAACCTGCGCTGGAACAAGGTCGTCATCTGCACCGACGCCGACGTGGACGGCTATCAGATTCGCACCCTGATTCTGACGATGATTTACCGCCTCTGTCCCACGCTGATTCGCGAGGGCTACGTCTACATCGCGGAGACGCCGCTGTTTGAAATCAACAGCGGGGAGAAGACCTGGTTTGCCTACACCGACAAGGAGAAAAACGACATCGTCGCCTCGCTGGCGGGGAAGAAGGTCAAGGTGGACCGCTCGAAGGGCCTGGGCGAAAACGACCCGGAGATGATGTGGCTGACGACGATGAACCCCGAGACGCGGCGGCTCATCCGCGTCATGCCGGAGGACATGGAGCGCACGGGACAGGTGTTCGACCTGCTGCTCGGCGACGACCTGCAGGGGCGCAAGAACCACATCGCGGAAAACGGATACAAGTATCTTGAGATGATTGACGTATCGTAAAGGAAAGGAGCTTGCCATGGCAATTATCATTCACTGCCACTACAAGGGCGCGGAGGGCGCGGTCCGCGGCTTTTTCGACGAGATGCAGCGCGGGCTGCAGCAGGAGGTGTACGCGGAGGACGGCTGCATGCAGTACGACTATTATCTCTCCGCGAAGGACGGCTGCGCAGGCGTGCTGCTGGAGCGCTGGCGCGACGACGCCGCGCTCTCGGCGCACCAGACGGGCGAGCCGATGCAGAAGCTGCGCCGTGTCAAGGAGAAGTACGGCATTGACACCCGCGTGGAACGCTATGAAGTGAAGGAATCGTGACCCATGCCGAGAAAAAAACAACCTGAGGAAGCCAAGCACAAAAGCAACCCCAACGTGCTCGGTCTGCGCGCCGACGTGGTCGACCAGCGCATCACCGACACGCTGGAGCTGAACTATATGCCCTACGCGATGTCGGTCATCGTCTCGCGCGCCATCCCGGAGATTGACGGCTTCAAGCCCTCACACCGCAAGCTGCTCTACACCATGTACAAGATGGGGCTGTTGAACGGTGCGCGCACGAAGAGCGCCAACATCGTGGGTCAGACCATGCGCCTCAACCCCCATGGCGACGCCGCCATCTACGACACGATGGTGCGCCTGTCAAAGGGCTATGGCGCGCTGCTGCACCCCTTTGTGGACTCAAAGGGCAACTTCGGCAAGGTCTACTCCCGCGTCATGGCTTGGGCGGCCAGCCGCTACCCCGAGGCGAAGCTCGCGCCCATCTGCGCCGAGCTCTTCCGCGACATCGACAGCAACACCGTGGACTTTGTCGACAACTACGACAACACCATGCAGGAGCCCGCCCTGCTGCCGACCACCTTCCCGAACATTCTCGTCTCCGCCAACCAGGGCATCGCGGTGGGCATGGCGTCGCAGCTGTGCGGCTTCAACCTCGGCGAGGTCTGCGACACGACCATCGCGTATCTGAAAAACCCGGACTGCATGCTCTCCGAGACGCTGCTGGCCCCCGATTTCCCCACCGGCGGCGAGGTGCTCTATGACCCCGCCGTCATGGAGGAGGTCTACCGCAGCGGGCGCGGCGGCGTGCGCGTGCGCGCGCGCTGGCGCTACGTCAAGAAGGAGAACCTCATCGAGATTTACGAGATTCCCTACACCACGACCACCGAGGCGATTATGGACAAGGTCGCGGAGCTGATTAAGACCGGCAAAATCAAGGAAATCGCCGACATGCGCGACGAGACGGACCTCTCCGGACTGAAGCTGACCATCGACTTAAAGCGCGGCGTCGACCCCGAGAAGCTGATGCAGAAGCTCTTCCGCTCCACCACGCTGCTGGACACCATGTCCTGCAACTTCAATGTGCTCATCGCCGGCATGCCGCGGGTGATGGGCGTGCGCGAGCTGCTGGAGGAGTGGTGCGCCTGGCGCACCGAGGGCGTGCGCCGCCGCGTGTATCACGTGCTGGAAAAGCGGAGGGAAAAGCTGCACCTGCTCAAGGGCCTCAAGCGCATCCTGCTGGACATCGACAAGGCCATCCGCATCATCCGCGAGACCGAGTCCGAGGCGGAGGTCGTGCCGAACCTGATGATTGGCTTCGGCATCGACGAGGTGCAGGCGGAATACGTCGCGGAAATCAAGCTGCGCAACATCAACCGCGAGTACATCCTCAAGCGCACGCAGGAGACGCAGTCCCTCAGCGAGGAGATTGAGGATTTGGAGGACGTGCTCAACCGCCCAGCCCGCGTGAAGCGCATCATCGTGGGCGAGCTGGAGGAGGTGCGCAAAAAGTACGCCGTGCCGCGCCGGACGGGCATCGTCTACGACTATGAGGAGCCCGCCGCGGCGGAGGAGGCGCCCGCCGAGGACTATCCCGTCACCGTGTTCCTCTCCCGCATGGGCTATTTCAAGAAAATCACGCCGCAGTCCCTGCGCATGAGCGGCGAGCAGAAGTACCGGGAGGACGACGGCGCGTTCCAGTCCTTTGAGACGACGAACAACGCCGAGGTCATGTTCTTCACCGACCGCGCAAAGGTCTACAAGACCCGCCTCAGCGAGTTTGCGGACACCAAGGCGTCGGTGCTCGGCGAATATCTGCCCGTGAAGCTGGGCATGGACGAGGGCGAGAGCGTGACCTGCATGGTCCTGCCCGGCGATTACCGCGGGTATCTGCTCTTCTTCTTTGAGAACGGCAAGTGCGCCAAGGTGGAGCTCTCCGCGTATCAGACCACCTCCAACCGCCGCCGCCTCACCGGTGCCTACAGCGACAAGAGCCCGCTGCGCAGCGTGTTGTTTCTTGCGGAGGACTGCGAGATTGCGGTCTACTCCAGCGAGCCGCGCTGCCTGGTGGTCAACACCGCGCTGCTGGGCGTCAAGGCGACGCGCAGCACGCAGGGCGTGGCGCTGCTGACGCTCAAGAAGGGCAAAACGCTGGACTGCGCCTGCACGCTGGAGGCGTCCGGCATCACCAACCTTGCCCGCTACCGCGCACGCTCCATCCCCGCGACCGGCGCGCTGCTGCGCGCGGAGGACGCGCGGGACAAGCAGATGACGATACTGTAAGCAGCCGCGCCACGGCGCGGAGAAGGGCGGTCCGGTGCCGCCGGAGCAATATGAAGGAGGGAAACGCATGGATTTCAGCAAGGTCAAAGCCGCGCTGGAGGCGCGGGAATTTCAGGTGACGGTATGTCCGACGAAGGAGGCCGCCGCCGCGTACCTCAACGCGCAGATAGACGGTGTGAGCGTCGGCTTCGGCGGCTCGGTCACGCTCAGCGAGCTGGGCATGTACGAGCTGCTGCGCACGCACAACACGGTCTACAGCCACTGGAACAACGAGCAGGGGCGCAGCGGCGCGGAGACGCTCTCGGACGCGGCGCGCGCGGAGGTGTTTCTCAGCTCCGTCAACGGTCTTGCCGAGACCGGCGAGCTCATCAACATCGACGGCACGGGCAACCGCGTGGCAGGCACGCTCTACGGGCACAGGAAGGTCTATTTCGTCGTCGGGCGCAACAAGCTTGCCCCGAGCTACGACGAGGCGCTCTGGCGCGCGCGGAACATCGCCAGCCCGAAGAACGCGCAGCGCCTCGGCGTGAAGACGCCCTGCGCCGCAAAGGGCGAGCGCTGCTACGACTGCAAAAGCCCGCAGCGCATCTGCCGCGCGCTGGTGGTGCTGTGGGAAAAGGTGAAGAGCTGCGAGATGGAGGTCGTGCTGGTGGATGAGGACCTGGGGTATTAAGCCGCTGCGTGCCGCGCTGGCGCTGCTGCTGGTGCTGAGCCTCAGCGGCTGCGGCGACGCGCTGCTGGAGCGCTCCTACTCCAGCGTCACGCCGCACAGCGCGGCGTACCGCGAGCGCGAGGACGCCGACACCCTGCGCGCCGAAAACTACCAGGACCTGGTCAACGCCCTGCTGATGCTGCTGGGCGAGCACAGCGAGGAGGGCGTGGTGCGCGTCTACGGGGACGACCCGGACAAGGCGGCGCTGGCGGAGAACGCCTGCGTCGAGGTGCAGAAGGAAACCGCCATCGGCGCGTATCTGCTGGACTACATCACCTATGACGGCTCGACGGAGAGCGGCTACTATGAGCTGCGCGTGCGCTTCGGCTATCGGCGCACGGCGGAGGAGCAGGCGGCGATTATCAACGCCAGCAGCACCGAGGCACTGCCCGACCTGCTGCGTGCGGCGCTGCACAACGACGCGGCGGCGCTGGCGGTCCGGGTCGGCTGGTTCGGCACCGACCGCGCGGGCGTTCTCGCGCTGGTGGGCAGCGTGCACGATGAGGTCTATCCGCCGCCCGATGCGGAAGCGGCGGCGGACGGACTGCCGGAGCCGCAACCGGAGCCGGAGCCGACGCCGGAATCCACGGTACCCCCGG
>JAILRK010000165.1 GCA_024698225.1 Oscillospiraceae bacterium
TATAAAAAGCCTCGCAGAGTTTCGCGCCGCGCACGGCGCGAAAGAATTTTAATCATTTTTTCTGACGACATGCGCGTCAGAAAAAAATCTTTGCGCGGAGCGAACGTGCGCCCGCAGGGGCGTGCGATGGGCGGAGCGATGCCTTCTCAAAGTAAAGCGGTCTACCGCTTTACTTTGAAGAATAAAGGTTGTCAAAGTCGCGGATGATGCGCGGAAGGAGCATCTGATGGAACGGGCAGATGCTCGCCGGGTTCTGATAGCAGGCGTTGACGAAGGCCTGAATGTACGGACGCATATCATTCATGTCGACGATCTCGTCGCACAGGCCAAGCTTCGCGCAGTACTTCGGGCGGGACTTGTCGGTGTACTCCTGAATGAGCGTGTTCATCTTGTCGATGGTGGGCTGGAGGTCGTTGCCGGCCTTCTGCTCCTTGACCAGACGGCGGGCGTACATCGCGGTCGCAGCAGTCTCGCCGTGCATGACGTAAATTTCGGTCGTCGCCGTGCCGAGAGAGAAGGCGTTGTTGTCGTTGCCCTGCGGGCCGCCGAGGACATAGTGCGCGGCGGCGGTGCCCTTGCGCAGCGTGATCTCCATCATCGGCAGCTTGCTGGACTGGATGGAATAGATCAGGCTCTGGCCGAGACCCAGCAGCTCCGCGCGCTCGGCGTCGTTGCCGACGTCGATGCCCGTGGTGTCCTGGATCCACAGCATCGGGATGCGGTCGCGCGCGCAGAGCGTGACGAACTCGTTCATCTTGATGAGGCCCTGACGGTACAGCTTGCCGCCCACGCCCATCGCCTGGCCGTAGGTCGCCATCTTGTACTCGGGATAGTTCATCAGCATGCCCTGCATGTTGGCGACGACGCCGACGAGCATACCGTCGATCTTGGCGAGGCCCGTGATCATCTCGGGGCCGTAGCCGCGCTTGAACTCCATGAACTCCGAGCCGTCGAAAAGACGCGCCATGACCTCGTACATGTCATAGCTGCGCTTCTGGTTGAACGGAACGATGCTGTAGAGGTCGTTCGGGTCAAAGAGCGGCTCCTTGGGGTCGTCCACGCGGAAGAATTCGGGGTCGTAGGCAGGGAGATAGTCCATGTACTTGCGGATCGCGTCGAGCATGCCCTCCTCGTCCACCTGCACCTCGCGGAAGAAGCCCGTCTCGCTGTAGTGGATGGAAACGGTGCCGGGGATGTCCGCCTTGAGATTCTGCTGCGCCTCGATGAGCTTCTCGGCCTCTTCGAGATCGACGTAGCCCTTGGGGTTCATGCCGCCGACGATGCCCGCGCCGCCGACCGCCATGTTGGCGTCCTCATGCGCAATGAGAATCGTGGGGCTGATGGAGTGGTAGCCGCCGCCCGCGGGGTTGGTGCCGTAGATGCCGACGATGACGGGCACGCCCATCTGGTTGAGCTCGCTGTTGCGATAGAAGGGGGTGCCGCCGCCGCGGCGGTTGGGGTACACCAGCTCCTGCTGGTCGAGCTTCACGCCCGAGCAGTTGAGCACGTACACCAGGGGGATGTGCAGGCGCTTGGCGGTGTCGCTGCCGCGCAGCAGCGCCTCAGCCTGTCCGGGGACCCACGCGCCGGCGAGCTTCTTGTTGTCGCTGGCGATGATGACCGCCCACTTGCCGTCGATGCGGCCGAGGCCCTTGACGATGCCCACGCTGCCGTCCTTGTTGTCGCCGGGGTTGTACAGGCTGTTGAGCGGGCACCAGGTGTCCTCGTCCACCAGCTCCAGCACGCGCTGCATGGCGGTCCACTGTCCGCTCTCGTTGAGGGACTCGGTGGAACGTCCCGCTTCCAGAGCCGCCTCGCGCAGCTCGTGGATTTCCGCCTCGACCTCCTGGATCTCGGCGATATTTTCCTCGTTGACCTTGCTCAGCTCACGGCCGATGGTCGGCATGGTCTGAAAGTAGGAGGGCATGGAATAATCGCTCATGTTGTAGTCTCCTTTATGAATTGAATTGGCAGGTTTGTACCTGTGCGCTGTCTCAGGCCTTCGGCACCTTGATGAACGCCTGGCCGGGGTCGATTTCCTCGCGGATGAGGCGGATGATCTCGGGGTCGGGGCCCTCCATCAACTCGGCGCGGGAGACGTCGACTTCAAAGCCCGTGTTCTCCTGCACCATCTCGGGCGTGGAGAACGGATAGTAGTAGGCGAGGTACATGCGCTTGGTCTGCTCGTCGAACTTCATGATGCCGAGGTCGGTGACGACCATCTGCGGGCCGCGGTTGCCGGGCAGGCCCGCGCGCTCGCGGCCGCCGGGGCCGTCCATCCAGCCGCAGGAGGTGATGTAGTCGACCTTGTCGATGAAGCGGCGCTTCTGGTGCTGCATCATGATGATGGTGTTGCAGTAGGTGGCAATGCCGTTCGCGCCGCCGGAGCCGGTGAAGCGCGTGGTGGGCTGCAGATAGTCGCCCTTGCCGAAGATGCAGGTGGAGTTCACGTTGCCGTAGGGGTCAATCTGCGCGCCGCCGATGAAGGCGACGAGACGGTCCTCGTCGTGCAGCCACTCGTTGGCCTCGAAGCCGACGAAGCGGATGTTGGGCCACTGCACGGCGCAGTGCGCCATGAAGCGGTTGTCGCCCACGGAGCGGGGCACCTCAACGGGGTCGCAGTCCATCAGGCCGGACTCGACGATGGGGTGGCAGCTGGGGCAGACCGCGCGCTTGGCGAGGGACGCGCCGATGAGGGGCAGACCGGTGCCGACGATGACAATCTGGTTTTCCTTGATGTTCTTGGCGATGGCGTAGGCCTGCATTTCCTGCTTGGTGTATTTCGTGTAATCAGACATGTTCATACCCCTCCTTACTTAGTGCGTCGTGGAATAGCCGAGGTGCGGCTCGTTCTTCAGGCGCATCAGACGGCTGCCGCCAATCTTGTCCAGCAGCTCCGCCTGGTCCTTGCAGCCGTAGACCCACTTGTTGAGATAGTCCTCGAAGGTCTCGGGAATCAGAGAGCCGTCCGCCGCGGCGTCGGCAGCCTTCTTCGCCGCCTCGAACGCGAACTTCAGCTTCTCGTCCGCGGGCGCCTTGTCCATGCTCTTGGCGGCCTTCGCGGCGGCCTTGGCAAGCTGTGCCACGGCGTCGGCGGCGTCCTGATACTTCGACGCCTTGTCGTACTCCTTGAGCGCGGCGTCATCGTCGTCGTAGTAGTCGTAGCACTGGGACGGCCACGCGCCGTAGGGCGCCTTCACGACCGCCTGCACGCACTCGCCGAAGATGCGGGTCTTGGTGGGGTCGCGGCGGATGTACTCGTTGGATACGATTTCCTCGCAGGTGACGATGGTCTTGCGCGCGGCAACGGCGATGTCGATGTCGTGGAACTCGTCGCCGCAGATGATGCAGGTGCCGTCGGGGCTGGCCTGCTGAACGTGAATGAGCGCGGTGTCGATTCTGGGCACCGGAACGGCGACAACCTTCTCGCCGGGAACCATCGGGTTCTCAATCTCGACGCACTTGAGGTCCGACATCTTCGGCATGGTCTTGCGCTTTTCCTCGCTGATGCCCCAGTACTTCATCAGGCCGCTGCCCTGCATCAGGCGCACCGGCAGGAACGGAAGCCCGAGGGACGACGCGTGCAGCATGAGCATCAGCACGTCCTGCGAGTAGTCCTCGTAGGTGAGCTTGCCCTGCTCGATGGCAGCGCGGAAGCGACGGGAGACGTTGGTGTAGCCGGAGTTCGCCGTGTAGCAGTTGATGTACGCCGCCACGCGGCCCTCGCCAATCAGCATGTCGACCTCGCCGCCGCCGGGACCGGCGTAGACGATGAAGTCCTTCTGCCCCTGACGCAGGATTTCGGAGACCGCCGCATAGGGCTTGCGATTGGTCGTAAAGCCGCCGGTGGCGAGCACGTCGCCGTTTTCAACGTACTTCGCAATCGCATCGTGCAGTGACATTACCTTGCTCAAAATAATTACCTCCCTGTTCCATCGGACTTGTCCCCTGCGCATGCAACGTTTCCGTCAAATCCGCGCAGGGATATCCGATTTGAATTCACACTACATTATAGATGAATACGCCTGTTTATTCAACGGAAAAATCATGCGCCGCCGGAAAAAAACTGACCAAATTTTCTCATACATTTTTGTCGCTTTCGTGTATAGTCGCAAAGCGCTTTTTTGGGTGTCCCGGCGGATTCTGCAAGAATTCCTGCAAATTTTCCTGCACTTTGCCACAGATGCGCTTGCGCGGGCGGCGGCAATCTGCTATACTTCAGTCACATTATAATGAAAGCAGGAGGTTCCTATGGACATTTCTTCTCTTCTTTCCGAATCCGGGGTCAGCCTCGGCACGCTGACCGTCGCCGCCGTGGGCAAGGCGCTGCTGGTGGCGCTGGTCGGCATCCTCTGCATCCGCGCGCTGCTCACGCTGTTCGACCGTGCGTTTGACCGCTCGGAAAAGCTCGCCCCGCTCAAGCGCCACATCCGCCCCGTCGTCAAGACGCTGCTCGGCGTGATTCTGGTGCTGGTGGTGCTCGACTCCCTGGGCGTGCAGGTGACCAGCTTCATCGCGCTGCTCTCCGTGGCAGGCCTTGCCGTGTCGCTGGCGCTGCAGAACGCGCTGTCCAACGTCGCCGGCGGCATCATGATTGTCACCTCTCAGCCCTACAGCATCGGGGACTACGTCTCCATCGGGGGCACGGACGGCACGGTGGACGCCATCACGCTCTCCCACACCAAGCTCACCACGCTCGACAACAAGATGGTTCAGATTCCCAACAGCGCCGTTGCCTCCGCGACCATCACCAACTTCAACCGCCTGGGCACGCGCCGTCTCGACCTGAACTTCACCGCCTCCTACGACGCGCCGACCGAGGACGTCTACGCCGCGCTGCTCGATGCGATGGCGCGCTACCCGCAGATTCTCACCACCCCCGCGCCCGAGGTGCACCTGACCGAGTACGGCGCAAGCAGCATCGGCTACGTCGCCCGCTGCTGGGTCAACGCCGCGGACTACTGGACGGTCTACTTCGGCGTCATCGAGTCCGTGCGCGAGACCTTCGCCGCACACAAGGTCGAGATGACCTACGACCACCTCAACGTCCACATGGCAAAGTAATACTGATTTCAAATCAAAATGATTGATTTGAAATCGCGCGTGCTTCGCACGCTCATGCCGCGCAGAGCGCGTCATGTCGTCTCATGCGATACCTACGCGCCTGCGGCGCTATCAAAATGCTTTTCAAGCATTT
>JAILRK010000169.1 GCA_024698225.1 Oscillospiraceae bacterium
TCGCCCTCGACGCAGGCCATGATGCCGCCGCCGACGCCGCTCTTCGCGGGCAGACCGACGCGCACGGCAAATTCGCCGGAGCCGTCGTACATGCCGCAGGTGAACATCAGCGTCTTGACGGTGCGCACGGTCTGCGCGCTGAGCAGACGGACGCCGTTGCGCGGGTCAACGCCGCCGTTGGCAAGAATCAGGCCGAGTCCCGCCAGTGAGCGCGCCGTGACGTTCATCGAGCAGAGCTTGAAGTAGAGGTCAACGGTGGGCAGCACGTCGCCCTCCAGCACGCCCTTGCTCTTGAGCAGATAGCCGATGGCGCGGTTGCGGTCGCCGGTGTTGAACTCCGACTGATACACCGCCTCGTTGAGGGTGATGTCGTCGTCCATGCAGATGGCGCGCGTGAAGTCCAGCAACTGGTCGAAGCAGAAGTCCCGGCACAGCAGGTTGACAATTTCAATCGCGCCGGCGTTGATGAGCGGGTTGTAGGGGCGGTTGCTTGCCGTGTCCAGCTTGAGGATGGAGTTGAAGGCGTCGCCCGAGGGCTCCATCATCACGTGGCTGAACACGTCGTCAAAGCCCCGGTGCTGCAGCGCCGTCGCCAGCGCGACCACCTTGCTGATGCTCTGCATGGAGAAGCGCTGTTCCACGTCGCCGTACTCGATGGTTTTCCCGTCGGGGGTTTTGATGCAAAGGCCAAGATAGACGGGGTTGGCCTTTCCAAGCTCGGGAATATAGTCCGCGACCTTGCCTTGCAGGATGAACTGCCGTCCGTATTCCCACGCGGCCTTCGCGGTTTCCTGTAACATTTTCTCACCTCCTCTTTTACAGTGAATCTTAGTATAGCAGACATGAACAACAAAGTCCAGATACATTCGGATTTAATTGTAAGAAGCAAATAAACAAAACCGGGCGTGCGCGATGGACAGCGCGGCGGAAATCCGCTATACTGAAGGGGAAATTGCCGCCGCGCCGCTGCGCCGGGGCAGGAAAGAGGGAGGAAGACCACATGGACGAACGGCAATGGGCGGAGCGGCTTGCTTCGCGGATTCATGAAAAGGAACTGGCGGTGGCACAGCGCAACGCGGAGCGCATCCCCTACACCGCCGTAGACGGCGTGTTTGACGACCGCTCCGGCGCGCAAGACATCTGCTGGTGGACGAACGGTTTCTGGGCGGGGCAGCTCTGGCAGCTCTACCACGCTTTCGGAGAACCGCGCTACCGCGCCGTTGCCGAGGGGATAGAGGAGAAGCTGGACCAGAACCTGATGAACCACATGGGCATGGACCACGACAGCGGCTTCAAGTGGCTGCTGAGCGCGGGTGCGAACTACCGGCTCACCGGCAGCGAGCGCGCGAAAAACCGCGCCCTGCTGGCGGCGGACAACCTCGCCGGACGCCTGAACCTGAAGGCGGGGCTGATACGCGCGTGGAACGACCCGGGCACCGGCGAGAACGCGGGCCTTGCCATCATCGACTGCATGATGAACCTGCCGCTGCTGTACTGGGCGAGCGAGGTCACGCGCGACCCGCGCTATGCGCAGATTGCCGTCTGTCACGCCGACAGCGCGGCGCGCGCCTTTATCCGTCCGGACGGCTCCGTGCGGCACATCGTGGTTTTTGACCCGGACACCGGCGCGGTGACGGGGGAGCCCGGCGGTCAGGGCATGGGGCCCGGCTCCTCGTGGACGCGCGGGCAGTCCTGGGCGCTCTACGGCTTCACGCTCAGCCACCGGCACACCGGGCGCGCGGCGTACCTGTCCGTCGCGGAGCGCGTGGCGGACCGCATTCTTGCCCGCCTGCCGGACAGCGGCCTGATGCCCGTCGACTATGACCAGAGCCCCGACTGCACCTGGGAGGACGACACCGCCGCCGCCATCACCGCCTGCGGTCTGCTGGAGCTGGCGCCCCGGACGGACGAAGCGCGCGCGGCGGCCTGCCGCGCCGCCGCCGTGAAGCTGCTGCGCGTGCTGGCGGAGCAGCGCTGCCTGTGGGACAGCGCGGTGGACCCGCTGCTCTCGCGCTGCTCGGCGGCGTATCACGACAGCGTGCACGATTTCCCCATCATCTACGGGGACTACTATTTCACGGAGGCCGTGCTCAGGCTCTGCGGCAAAGAGGCCTTCCTGTGGTAAGAGACGGAGAGGAGAAGACCATGGCATACGCATTTCATCCGACGCATCCGGACTACGTGCGCAGCCCCTATACCGGCATGACGCGCGAGGACTGGATGGAGGCAGGCAAGCACCTGCTGCGCGGCGTGTTCCGCCACATCCGGCGCTTTGAGGACCCCGTGCTGGTGCCGCGGCAGGAGAGCGAAATCACCTATCCCCACCGCGAGAGCCCGCCGGAGTGGCACGAGGCGGAGCAGCGGGCGGAGATTTTCGAGGGGCTGACGCGCACGCTGTTCATCGCGGCACCGCTGCTCAAGAACGAGCCGGAGCTGACGCTTTGCGGCTATCGGCTGGCGGACTACTACAAGGCGCAGATTCTGCGCGTGTGCACCCCGGGCGACCCGCTGTACGTGGGGACCTATGAGGACATGCAGGCGCTGACCGGGCACGCGGACCCCTTCCGCCCCTTCCAGCAGACGGTGGAGGGCTGCGCGCTGGTGATTGGGCTGTGGGTCAGCCGCGCGGTCATCTGGGAGCGCTGCAGCCGGGAGGAGCAGGACCGCATCGCCGCCCTTCTGAGCAGCTACGCCCACGCCAACACCGTGCCGCAGAACTGGCGGCTGTTCAACATGCTGGAGCTGGCGTTCCTGCACCAGAACGGCTATCCCATCGACGAGGAGATTATGCTCGACCACGCCGCGGAGATTCTGGGCTATTACGCCGGGGACGGTTGGTACCGGGACGGGCACTGCTTTGACTACTACAACATCTGGGCGTTTCAGGTCTATGCGCCGCTGTGGAACCGCTGGTACGGCGATGCGCACGCGCCGGAGCTTGCGCAGAAGTTTGAGGCGCAGTCCAACCGCCTGATGGAGAGCTATCCCGCCCTCTTTGACGCGGACGCGCACGTGACCATGTGGGGGCGCAGCTGCATCTACCGCTGCGCCGCCGCCAGCGCCTTTGAGGGCAACCTCTACCTCGCGCACCCGTCGGTCAACCCGGGGCTTGCCCGGCGCATCTGCTCCGGCAGCCTGCTGCAGTTCCTCTCGCGGGAGGACTTCTATTACGAGGGCGTGCCGACCATCGGCTTTTACGGGCAGTTTGCCCCGCTGGTGCAGGGCTACTCCTGCGCGGAGTCGCCGTTCTGGCTGGGCAAGAGCTTCCTCTGCCTCGACCTGCCGCCGGAGCACCCGTTCTGGACCGCGACGGAGGAGAACGGCGCATGGGAGACGCTGCGCGGCGACGCCGTCGCCGTGACGACGCTCAACGCGCCCGCGCTCGCGCTGAGCAACCACGCCGCCAACGGCACGACGCTGCTTCGCAGCGGCAAGGTCGTCAAAAACTGCGGCGACCGGCACGGCATGTGGAACTACGGCAAGCTGGTCTACGCCAGCAAGTACCCCTGGGAGGCGTCGCCGCAGGACGGCAGCGCGGTGGAGTCGCAGCAGTATGTGCTGCGCGACGAGACGAGCGGCAGGGAGGAGCGCGCAAACGTCTGCCTCTGGCACGGGGAACGCGACGGCGTGCTCTATCGGCGGCAGTTCTTTGACTACACGCTCGAGCGCGAGTGCATGTGGATGCAGGCGCTCAACCTTGCGGACTTCACCGTGCCCTACGGGCTCTTCCGCGCCGACCGCATCCGCCTCTACCGCCGCCCGGTCACGCTGACGCTGGGCGCCTTCGGCTTCCCGGACAACGGCACCGAGGTGCTGCGGCGGCAGAGGGAGGGCGCGCAGGCGCTGATTCTCAAGGGGAAGGACGCGCTCGGACACGACAAGCAGCTCGCCATGACCATCTACGACGGCTGGGATACGCTGGAGCTGGTCCGCAGCCGCGGCACGAACCCGGATTCCGAGCGCTCCATCGTCGTCTACGCCAAAACCACGCGCAAAAAGCAGTACGGCGGCGCGGAGCCCTATCTGCTGCTCTCGCAGGTGCTGACCAGGGAATCGGCGGAGGACTTCACCGACGAGGACCTGTTCCCCGTCGCGCGCATCGACTACGCCGACCGCCTGCGCAGCGGAGGCTCCGGCGCGGTGCGCATCCTGCTGCGCTCCGGCGAGGAGAAGACCGTCTGCTTCGAGGGCATCGAGGGCGCGCTGCTGTGCTGAGCGCGCCCACCACGCGCCCCTGACCCGCGCGGCAGCGACACGCCGCGCGGGAGGGACAGCAAAAAATTTCGACCAATCCGGAATTGGATTCCGGATTGGTCGAAATTTTTGGTTGACAGGAACACGCCCCGCCTTTTATAATACTGTCATACGGTTGGGGAGGTGCGCAGCATGGCTTACATTGAGCGCAGCATTACACCATACATACAGAGGGCGGAGCGCAGCTTCAAGGCCGTGCTGCTCACCGGCGCGCGGCAAACCGGGAAATCAACGTTGCTCAAACGGATGTTTCCCCAAAGAAAGTACGTGACCTTCGACGACCCGTTTTTTGAGGAGCAGGCCGCGGTGAGTCCGCAGATGTTCCTGTCGCTGAATGCGCCGCCGGTCACGTTCGACGAGGTGCAGCGCGTGCCGCAGCTCTTTCGCTATCTCAAAATGGAGTGCGACAACCGCAGCGCATACGGGCTGTACTGTCTCTCCGGCTCGCAGCCGTTTCGCCTGATGAAAAACGTGTCGGAGTCGCTTTCCGGCCGCGTGTCCATCGTGGAGCTCTCCGGACTCTCCCTGCGTGAAATACAGGCAGACCCGTTTGAACGGCCCTTTCTGCCAACGATGGACTACGTGCTGGCGCGGCAGCAGTCCGTGCGGAAGCCGGAGGACATCTGGGCAATCATCCACCGCGGCAGTTATCCGGAGCTCTATCAGAACCCGGCGCTGGACTGGCAGCAATTCTACGCCGGCTATGTCAAAACCTATCTGGAACGCGACGTGCGGGAGCTGTCGGCGGTGCAGGACCTGGACGTGTTCCGGCGCTTTATGGTTGCCGTTGCCGCGCGCACGGGTCAAATGGTGAATTACGCCAACATTGCGGACGAGATTGGAAAAGACGCCGCCACCGTCAGAAACTGGATGAGCATCCTTGAGGCGTCCGGCATCATCTATCTGCTGGAGCCCTACACGCCCGCGGTGCTCCGGCGCGCAATCAAAACACCGAAGCTCTATTTCCGGGACACCGGCCTTGCCGCCTATCTGACGCGCTGGCTCACGCCGGAGACGCTGGCCTGCGGCGCGATGTCGGGGAACATGTTTGAGACCTACGTGATCTCCGAAATCCTCAAATCCTATGCCAATCAGGGGATTGACTATCGCTACTGCGTTTCCTATTACCGGGGAAAGGACAAAAGGCGCGTCACGCGAAACGGAGATACGATGGAAGTGGAGGGGGAAATCGACTTCATCATTGAGGAAAACGGGACGCTCTATCCCATTGAAATCAAGAAGAACACCGCGGAGACGGCATACGCGGCAAGCGCGTTTCAGGTGCTGGACAGGGTAGAGGACAAAACGCGGGGGATGGGGGCGGTCATCAGCCTGTGTCCCGCGCCCGGACTGCTCCGGGAGAACGTCATGGAGCTGCCCGTCTGGTATCTATAGCCCGAGGCGGCGTGCACGGGGAAGATGAAAAATTCGACCAATCCGGAATTGGATTCCGGATTGGTCGAATTTATGATTTGCGGGTGTTGAGACAGGGTAGTGCCGTTCCTGCGGGTGCGGAGTCAGTCGGCGAACATGGCGGTGGAGAGCTAGCGCTCGCCGGTGTCCGGCAGCAGGGCGACGACGGTCTTGCCCGCGTTTTCCGGGCGCTTTGCCACCTGCACCGCTGCCCAGAGCGCCGCGCCGGAGCTGATGCCGACG
>JAILRK010000267.1 GCA_024698225.1 Oscillospiraceae bacterium
CAGCCGACCTCCGCGTGATAGAATGACAGCAAATCAACACGGCGCGCCGCTCCGGGGCGGGCGCGCACAGAAA
Organism: Oscillospiraceae bacterium; assembly: GCA_024698225.1. GTDB lineage: Bacteria > Bacillota > Clostridia > Oscillospirales > Oscillospiraceae > Hominicoprocola. Next base: position 74 of record JAILRK010000267.1, read on the forward strand.
CGAGGAGGAACCCACCATGAAAATTGCCATCGGAAACGACCATGCCGCGGTCGACATGAAAAACGAGGTCATGGACTACCTCAAGAGCAAGGGCGTTGAGGTCGTCAACGTCGGCACCGACACCAACGAGCGCTTTGACTACCCCGTCGCGGCCTACCGCGCGGCGAAGCTGGTCGCCGCCGGCGAGGTGGACGGCGGCGTGCTGATTTGCGGCACGGGCGTCGGCATCGGGCTTGCCGCCAACAAGTACAAGGGCATCCGCTGCTGCATCTGCAGCGACCCCTACACCGCGCGCCTGTCCAAGCAGCACAACAACGCCAACATGATTGCCTTCGGCGCGCGCGTGATTGGACCCGAGACCGCGAAGATGATTGTGGACGAGTGGATGAACGCCGAGTTCATGGGCGGCCGCCACGCCGACCGCGTGGCGCTCATCACCGAGATTGAGCAGACGCAGGCGCTCGCCTCCCGCGGCGAATAAGACCCCCGAACAACAGGACAAGGCAAGAAGTGACTGCAGCAAACCAACAATTGCTGCAGTCACTTCTTATTATGAATTGCAGCGCGAGACGAGACTTTGCGGACGAGAAAGACTGCAGAAGTACATGTGCAGCATGACAGCGCGCATGTACAAATGCAAGGCAAATCACCAATTTGATTTGACATTTTCACCCATTGCCTGTAAACTGTACGTATAATCATGCGAGGAGATTCAAGATGGGCAAGAAAGTGACCATTCAGGACATCGCCGATGCGCTCGGCATTTCCCGAAACACAGTATCCAAGGCAATCAACAATTCGGAAGGTCTGGCGGACGCCACGCGGGAAAAAATATTGCAAAAAGCTGTTGAAATGGGGTATAAGCAGTTCTCCTACCTCTCCGCCCTTGCAAGCTCAGAGCGGAATGCGGCGGAATCCACGAAAAGCAGGCAGGGCTTTTGCGGGGAGATTGCCCTGTTCACGACCACGTTTCTGACAAACTCACACTTTGCATCCCTGATGCTGGACAGTTTTCAGCGGGAAATCTCCCAGCTTGGTTATACGCTCAACACGCACCGAATCACGCCCGAGAACCGCGAAACCCTCACCCTGCCCATCACGTTCAGCAAGGAGCGCACCAGTGCCATCATCTGCATCGAAATGTTTGACCAGACCTACGATGAGATGGTCTGCGCGTTGGGTCTTCCCGTGCTTTTTGTGGACGGGCCGGTCAAAATCAGGGGAGACACCCTGTCCGCCGACCAACTTTACATGGACAACACCTCCGGCATTCTGGCGCTCGTCAACAGCATGCTGTCCAAGGGAATCCGGCATATCGGTTTTATTGGCGACTATCAACACTGCCAGTCTTTTTTCGAGCGCTACATGGCCTATCGCGGCGCGATGCTCATGGCCGGTCAACCGGTTGAGGAGCGGTGGTGTGTGAAGGGCATTACGGCTGAGGAGATTGCCGAGCAACTGACTGCGCTCAAAGAGCTTCCCGAGCTGTTCATCTGCGCCAACGACTTTGTTGCCTGTGACGCAATGCGTGTGCTGTGCGCGCAGGGATGGCGTGTCCCGGAGGATGTGCGCATCAGCGGCTTTGATGATGCGCCGGAATCCCGCAACGCCATGCCGCCGCTGACCACCGTCCATATCCATACGCAGATTATGGCGTTTTCCGCCGTGCATCTGCTGATGTCCCGCATCAATCAACCGTCTTTGGATTATCGCACCATCTACACGGAAACCGAACTGATTTGGCGCGCTTCCACGGAATTCTGAACAAACCATACAACAAAAATCCCCCGCTCACAACGTCGTGTGAGCGGGGATTTTCGTCCATAGGCGCAGACGCGCCACTGCGCGGCGGTCGGCGGGACGTCATCGGTCCAGCAGATACGCCAGATAACGCAAAGCGCATTCGCTCCGTGTACTGTTGGCGATGATGCCGAGGTATACGGAATCAGAGAAGCCGACGGCCTGAAAAGCCGGCAGGGATGAGACCTCTACCGCGTTGGCAACCACCGCGGTCGTTTCCTGATACGACGGCGCTTCATTCAGGTTGTATTCGATGGCGTTGTCCTCGATAACGACCTCGTTTTCAGACAGATACGGCGCCAACCGTCGGCGCAGCTCCCCGTCTGTGTGCAGCAAATCGCTCAGGTCCCAAAGGTATCCGCTGCGCGAAAGAATCGCATAGCCCTCCCGGTTCATCAGCACAACATCGAGCTTCTTCGCGTTGATGGCGCCCAGCAGCTTCAGCCGCGAGGCATAGGCGTACTCATGGCTGGTCACGGAGGCGTCGTCCGAGAGATAGAGGTCGCGGTAGAGATAGACCTCCTTTTTTTGCACGTTTTCCCCGCTCCAATCCAGGAATTCCACGGTCAGTTGGCGCTCCAGCGACTCCCCGACGGAGACATTGACCATGGCGGCGTACAGCGCCGCCTCTTTTTTTGTCATTCGGTGACGCACGGAGGAGCAGAGAATCACAAGCAGAATCAGTCCGAGCAAAATAGGGACTTTATAATAGGTAAAGAGATACTCCGTTTTCTGCCATGCGTCCATCTGCCGAAACGCGGCGCGGCGTGCCGCACGCTCCTGCGGTGAGAGTTTCATGGCGCATCCCCGCCGTCTTCCGATGGCTCGTAGGAACAGGCGCTGATGACGGGGGCAAGAAAGCGGGAACTGAGCAACGCGCACAGTCCTTCGCCAAAAATCAGCATGGGCGTAAACAGGCGGACAACCACGAAAAACATGGCAAAGTGGATTGCAAACACCACAATCGTACAAAAGAGATAGTGCGTTCCAATCAAAAAGGAATTTTTGAGCATCGCCACGCTTGTGTTGAACACGCTGGCCGTCAGCGGAAAGACATAGGTGAGAATGATGGCATACACAACGGCGGCAGCCAGAATCACCGCGAGAAGCAGCGTCCAAATCACAGCGGCCGTTCCCGTCGAGGATGCCCTGAGGTGATAGAGGATGTACCCGTCGAGCGCCAGAACCACGCCGCCGGCGAGAACCATCAGCCACAAAGCCGTTGCCTGACGAAAGTTCTTGCGGAACGCGCGGAAAAACTGCTGCGTCAAATGCCCGTCCTCCCCCTGCACCAGTTTGAATGTGACGGTGTAGAGCGCGGTCGTCGCCGCCCCGACCGTGAAGAGTGGAAGGGAACAAATCAGCCATAGGACGTTCAGATAGCAGCTGCTTGCCAGGCGCAGCGCAGTCTGACTGAATGCGCTGTCATAGGAGAAAAGCTTCATATGCCACCTCTCTTTTGTGTTTTGGAGCAGTTCAAATTATAGCAGTTCAATTTGTAAAAGTCAAACAGCGGTGCCATGTTGTGTGCAAATGCACAATTAAAAAGCACTCCGAGCATACTTTCTCCTCCCTCTATTGTGCCAGATTGACAAAGATGTGCAAAAGCAAAAAATCATATTGACTAAAACAAACGGAATCGCTACAATTAGCGTTACAAATCCCCCATGCAGATTGTGTAAATGCACACAGCAATTCGCGCTTTTTACATGTTTGAAGCAGGGGGAGCGAAAAGGAGGAGTTTGATGAGTAAAACGGCAACTGGCGCTCTGAAGAAAAGCGGTGGCGCGGGCGGCAGACTGCACAACACCATTGTTTACGTCAAACAGCACTGGCAGCTCTATCTGTTGTTCCTGATGCCCGCATTTCTGCTGACAATTATCTTCAGGTATGTCCCAATGGGCGGTATTCTGATTGCGTTCACGGAATACAACCCGATACGCGGCATTTTGGGGAGCGAATGGGTGGGGTTTGACCACTTTAAGCGTTTCCTATCCTCTCCGGATTTCCTGAGCTATCTGATGAACACGCTCAAACTCAGCGTGTACGGCCTGCTGTGGGGCTTTCCCGCTCCGATTCTGCTGGCGTTCCTGCTCAACCGGATTATGAGCTCCAAGACCAGGCAGAAGGTTCAGCTCGTACTGTACATGCCGAACTTCATCTCCGTGATTGTGCTCTGTGGTATTGTTCGCATTCTGCTTTCACCGACCGGGCTTGTCAACACCCTGTTCGGGACAACGGCGAACTTCATGACGATGCCGCAGGCGTTCCGCACAATCTACATTGCAAGCGGAATCTGGCAGGGCGCAGGCTGGGCGTCGATTATCTACACCGCGGCGCTATCCAACGCGAGCAAGGACCTCAAGGAGGCAGCGGTGCTCGACGGCGCGAACATCATCCAGCAGATTAAGGCGGTCGAATGGCCCGCCATCAAGGACACGGTGCTCATTCAGTTCATTATGTCCGTCGGCAACATCATGAGCGTCGGCTTTGAAAAGGCCTACGCGCTGCAAACCGACCTGAACCTGGCAAGCTCCGAAATCATTTCCACCTACGTGTACAAAAAAGGTCTTCTGGACGGCGACTACGGCTTTTCCACGGCGGTCGGCCTCTTCAACACGGTCATCAACGTCATCCTGCTCATTTCCATGAATAAAATCGTGGAGCGGATGAATGAAGGCAAGGGCATTTAAGGGGGTGCGGCAATGAGTAACGTGAAAAAGAAGAGCGAGTTTGCAAAGCTGTCGCATGGAGACAAGACAATTCTGGTCACCGGCTACATCATCCTTGGTTTGTTCCTTGTGGCAATTGTGGTGCCGGTGATTTACATCATCCTCGCCTCCTTCATCGACCCGGTGACGCTGCAGAACAAGGGGCTGACCTTTGATTTCAGCAAGTGGACGCTGACGGCTTACGAACGCGTGATGTCAAACGCGCAAATCTGGATTGGCTTTAAGAACGCGCTGGTTTACTCCGTGCTGTTCACGGGACTGTCCGTGGTCGTCACACTGCTCGCAGCGTACCCCATGTCCCGCGACGACTTCAAAGGCAGAGGCTTTTTCAACACAATCTTCATCATCACCATGTTCTTTGGCGGCGGTCTGATTCCCACGTATTTGCTCATCAGCAACCTCGGCATGCTGGATACCATCTGGGCAATCCTGCTGCCGGGCGCGTTCAGCGTATGGAACATGATTATCGCCCGCACCTATTATCGCGGCATCCCGCAGGATTTGCAGGAGGCGGCGGACATCGACGGCGCGAACGAGATGGTCTACTTTTTCAAGGTGCTTTTACCGGTCTGCACGCCCATCATCGCCACCATTGCCATGTGGCAATTCGTCGGTATGTGGAACAGTTATTTCGACGCGATGATTTACCTCAACAGCGCGTCCAAACAGCCGCTGCAGCTGGTGCTGCGCTCCATCCTGATTCAGAACCAGCCGGAGCCGGGCATGGTGTCCGATATGCAGAGCACAGCCGAGCGCGCGCATCTGGCGGAGCTGCTCAAGTACGCCACAATCATCATCTCCAGCCTGCCGCTGATGATTCTGTACCCCTTCTTCCAGAAGTATTTTGACAATGGTATCATGGCCGGTGCCGTCAAGGGCTAACCGGACAAAAGATAAAAAAGGAGAGAAACTATGAAAACACTGCATTTCTTCCGCAAAAGCGCGGCGCTTGTCCTCGCGCTGATTCTGACGGCTTCGCTGCTTGCGGGCTGCGGCGCCAAGAGCGGCGGCGCATCGGGCGGCGCCAGCGCCGGTCTCGAGGTCGAATCCGATTCCCTCGCGTTCCCCCTTGCTGAAACCGCCCAGATTTCCGGTCTGACCAATTTCCCCGCCGGCAGCGAGTCCGAACCCAACAACCGCACAATCTTCAAGCGTCTGGAAGAGAAGACCAACGTCCACGTGACGTGGAAGGCCATCCAGGGTGACCAGTGGGGCGACAAGATTGCCCTTGAGATGTCCAACATCAAGACCCTGCCGGAGTTCGTGTTCAACGCGCAGTTCAGCGACACGGACCTGCTCAAGTACGCCAAGCAGGGCGTCATCATCAACGTCGAGGAGTACATCGACAAGTACATGCCCAACCTCTGCAAGGTCTTTGCGCAGGCTCCCGAGTATCGCACCATGTGCACCGATGAGAACGGTCACATCTGGGCTCTGCCCTGGATTGAGCAGCTCGGCTATGAGAAGACCGCCATCCAGACCGTCGGCAACATGCCCTTTATCAACGTCGCGTGGCTGGACTTCCTTGGCCTTGACATGCCCGAAACCACCGATGAGATGGAGCAGGTTCTGCTCGCCTTCCGCGACAATGCGGACGCGCTGAAGCAGGAATTCAACATCGAAGGCGATATTATCCCGCTGGCCTGCATCATCGGCGGCGGCAATGAGGACTGCACCATCCTCACCAACGGCTTTGGCGAAGGCTACGGCGACCCTGATTCCTGGCGTCACGTTGTTGTCACCGATGACAAGCAGGTCGTCTGCACCGCAACCTCAGAGGGCTGGCGCAAGGGCGTCGAGTGGCTGCACAAGCTGTACACTGAAAACCTGATGGACCCCGACGCCTTTACGCAGGAGTGGTCCACCTACGTTGCCAAGGGCAAGTCCGGCCGCTATGGCGTCTGCTTCTCCTGGGACGTTGCCAACATTGCCTCCATCAGCATGGACGACCTGATTGCCGGTATTGGCTGGCAGCCGCTGCCTGCGCTGACTGCCGACGTGCGCAACATCACCCCCGGAACCGGCTCCTTTACCTCCGGCTTTGACCGCGGTCGCTGCGTGGTCACCGCCAACGCCAAGAATCCCGCGCTCATTTGCGCATGGCTTGACCAGATGTACGACCCCATTCAGTCCCCGCAGAACAACTGGGGCACCTATGGTGAAGATGACGATTTTGATATCTTCGAGATGAGCACCAACGCAAACGGCGAACCCATGCTCAAGCACACCTGGCTGGGCGATGCCTCCCCCGTTGAGGTGCGTGAGGCCGAATGCGTAGGCGGCCCGCTCGCCATTCTCGACAGCTATTATGATGTGTACGTCACCTGCCCGGACGATGCCCAGTACCGCCTGGATTGGATTAAGGACGTCTACACGCCCGATATGAACAACAAGTACGTCTATCCGAACGTGTTCATGACCACCGAGGACACCAAGAAGATTTCCGACTTGGGTACGGATTTGGATAAGTGCATCGACACCGCCCGCGCAGACTGGATTATGAACGGCTTCTCCGACGCCGACTGGAACAAGCTCCAGAGCGACCTCGAAGCTTATGGCCTCTCAGAGTTCCTGTCTATCCACCAGAAGTATCTGGACGAGTATCTCAAATAACAAAAAACTGTCCCGCCCCTTCCGGGGGCGGGACAACGAAATACAGGAGTCCTTATGGTCAGTCAGATACTAAGAGACGCCAGAAGATATGAAGCCATTGCCGAGCAGGCGGTTCCTGCGAAGTCAAAGCCCTCCTTTCATCTTGCCGCGCGCGTGGGCTGGATGAATGACCCCAACGGCTTCTCTTATTACAAAGGTCAGTATCATCTGTTCTATCAGTATTACCCGTACGACACGAAATGGGGTTCCATGCACTGGGGGCACGCGGTCAGCGACGACCTGCTGCACTGGAACCACCTTCCTGCCGCGCTTGCGCCGGACACGCTGCAGGACCGGGACGGCTGTTTCTCCGGAAGCGCGGTCGAGCTTTCGGACGGAAGACAGCTTCTGCTCTATACGGGAGTGGTCAAGCAAGGGGGTCTGCCGGGAGAGGGCAGCGAGAGCCTGCAGTCGCAGTGCATTGCCATTGGCGATGGTACGGACTACGAAAAATATGCTGCCAACCCGGTGCTCTCGGGTGCCGACCTTCCGGAGGGCGGAAGCGCCTACGACTTCCGCGACCCCAAGGCATGGCGCGAGAAGGACGGAAGCTATCGTTGCGTCGTCGGCAACCGTGCATCGGATGGGAGCGGACAGCTTCTGTATTATTCCAGCGAGGACGCAATTCACTGGACCTTTGAGAGCGTGCTTGCAGAAAACAAAGAGCGCTTCGGTTCCATGTGGGAATGCCCGGACTTGTTCGAGCTGGACGGAAAAACTGTCGTGCTGATCAGTCCGCAGGATATGCTGCCGCAGGGTTTTGAGTATCACAACGGCAACGGGACGGTATGTCTGATTGGGCGCTTTGACGAGAGCAAGAAGTCCTTTGTCGAAGAATCCAATCACGCCATCGACTATGGCATCGACTTTTACGCGCCGCAAACAGTTTTGACGCCGGACGGACGGCGCGTGATGATTGCATGGATGCAGAACTGGGACACGCTGGCGGTCAGAATGGCAAAATCCCCATGGTGCGGCCAGATGACGCTTCCCCGCGAGCTCTCGGTCAGAAACGGACGTCTGTATCAGTGGCCGGTGCGCGAGCTGGAAACGCTGCGGCGCAACCGCGTTGCATATGAGAACGTGCTGCTGGAAGGCGCCGCGACGCTGGAGGGCATCCGCGGAAGAAGGATTGACCTCACAATCACCATCCGCCCGGAGGATGAGGCGAATGTCTACAAGAAGTTCGCCGTCTGGTTCGGAAAAAACGATGCGTTTCACACCGCGCTCAGCTTCCGCCCGTATGAGTCCATCCTCAAGGTGGACCGCAAGTTTTCCGGTTCCCGTCGCGCAGTCATTCATCAGCGGCGCTGCAAGGTTCCAAACCGCGGCGGAGCGTTGACCTTCCGCATGATTCTTGACCGTTTCAGCGTGGAGATTTTCGTCAATCACGGCGAGCAAGCGCTTACAGCAACCATGTTTACCGATTCGACGGCGGATGGAATCGCCTTTTTTGCGGACGGCAGGATTCGAATGGACGTGGAACAGTACACTTTGGACGCCGCAGACGAAAGCGCCTCGGCGGAATGACGCTTTGCTCTGCCCGCCCGCGCATGCCATGACGTTCCCGCGGCACTCTCTTTTTACGCGTTCAATTTATCACAAAAAGGAGGCCAAGACGACAGTTTTCTGCCGTCTCGGTCTCCTTTTTCGTCGGCTGTTTTTGCTGCCGCTCCGCGCCTTCCGGGTTCAGATGCGCGCCACGCCGCTGCGGCGCGCCGCCTCGGCTACCGCCTTTGCCACGGCGGGGCCGACGCGCGGGTCGAACGCCTTGGGAATGATATAGTCCTCGCTGCGCTCGTCGTCGGAAATCAGCTCCGCAAGCGCGCGCGCCGCCGCCATCTTCATCTCCTCGTTGATGTCGCTTGCGCGCACGTCGAACGCGCCGCGGAACACGCCCGGGAAGGCGAGCACGTTGTTGATCTGGTTGGGATAGTCGCTGCGCCCCGTGGACACGACGCGCGCGCCGCCCGCCTTCGCCTCGTCGGGAAAAATCTCCGGCGTGGGGTTGGCACAGGCAAAGACAATCGCGTCGCGGTTCATCGTGCGCACCATCTCCGTCGTCAGCGTGCCGGGGGCGGAAACGCCGATGAACACGTCCGCCCCACGGATGACGTCGGCAAGCGTACCGCGCTCCATGCCGCGGTTCGTCACGCGCGCCATCTCCTCCTTGACCCAGTTCAGGCCCTCGCGCCCCTCATAAATCGCGCCCTTCCGGTCGGTCATGACGATGCTGCGGAAGCCCGCCGCCAGCAGCAGCCGCGTAATCGAGATGGCCGCCGCGCCCGCTCCGCTGGTCACCACCTTGACGTCCTCGCGCCGCTTGCCCACGACCTTCAGCGCGTTCGTCAATCCCGCCAGCGTGATGATGGCGGTGCCGTGCTGGTCGTCGTGGAAGATGGGGATATCGCATTTCTCCTTGAGCTTGCGCTCAATCTCAAAGCAGCGCGGCGCGGAGATGTCCTCCAGATTGATGCCGCCGAAGCTGCCGGAGATGTTGTAGACCGTCTCCACGAACGCGTCCACGTCCTTCGTCTTCACGCAGAGCGGGAAGGCGTCCACCCCGCCGAAGTTCTTGAACAGCACACACTTGCCCTCCATGACGGGCATGCCCGCCTCGGGCCCGATGTCCCCCAGCCCCAGCACGGCAGAGCCGTCGGTGATGACGGCGCAGAGGTTGTGGCGGCGCGTCAGCTCATAGCTCTTGTCCACGTCCTTCTGAATCTCCAGACAGGGCTGGGCAACGCCCGGCGTGTACGCAAGCGAGAGGTCGTCCTTCGTGTCCGTGCGGACCGTGGACACGACCTCAATCTTGCCCTTCCATTCGCCGTGCAGGCGAAGTGATTCCTTTGCGTAATCCATATTCAAGATAATCCTTTCTGTTTATAATATGGACGCGCGCTCGCGTCGTGATGCGTTATGCAGAACCCGAACAGATGCGCCAAGTATAGCAGAGCGGCGGCGAAGATGCAAGAAGCGCTTCGCCGCCGCGCGCGTTATCGGAAGTGATAGACGCGGCACTCATAGGGCTTCGTGACAAAGCCGTTGCCGTCGAGCGCGTCGTCATAGCTGTGCAGCAGCAGCTCGCCGCGCGCAAGCACAAAGCCTTTGGGCGCGCAGAAGCGCAGCGCCTTGTCCGTGAAGGAGCAGACGACGAGAAGCCGCTCCCCGTTGAGCGCGCGGGAGTAGACGTACAGGCCGTCGGAAAGCGGGTCGTGGTCGGTGTAGCTGCCCTCGCGCATGAGCGTTGCAAAACGCCTGCGCAGGGCGATGGCGGCGCGGTAGAAGTTCAGAATCGAGTCCGGGTCGGCGTCCTGCGCCGCCACGTTGATGCGGCGGTAGTTCTCATTGACGCGGAACCACGGCGTTCCCGTGGTGAAGCCCGCGTTGGGCGCGCCGCTCCACTGCATCGGCGTGCGCGCGCTGTCGCGGGAGGCGCGGTGGCACCACTTCAGGCGCACGGACGGCGGCAGCACGCGGGCCAGCATGTTCCGATAGTGCCAGCGGGTCTGCACGTCCTCGTAGTCCTCGGCACGCCTCGGTCGCCAGTTGGTCATGCCAATCTCCTGCCCCTGATAGAGGAAGGGCGTGCCCTTCTGGAAGAGATAGCAGGCGGCAATCGCCTTGCCGCTGGCGGTGTGGTACGCCTCGCTGCCGTAGCGGGAGAGGACGCGGGGGTGGTCGTGGTTTTCAAGGTAGAGCACGTTCCAGCCCTTGCCGTCCAGCCCCTTCTGCCATGCATCGAAGGAGCGCTTGAGCCGCCGCAGCGAAAACGGCACGGGGACGTATTCGGTCAGCAGGCAGTCGGCGTTCATCACCTGCGTCTGGATGACGGCGCTGAGCTGCCCGCGCCGCTCGTCCACGTAGTCCAGCGCGCGCCGCGGCGAAAGCAGAGGTGCTTCGCCAACTGTAAAGGTATCATACTTGTCGAGTACCTCGCGGAACTCGCGCAGGTATTCATGGATGCGCGGGCCGTCGTTATAGTGCCCGATGCCGCGAATGGCGGGCATGAGATAGTCGTTGGGCAGGCCGTCGCGCTTGGAGAGGAAGGTGATGACGTCCTCCCGGAAGCCGTCCACGCCCAACTCCAGCCAGAACTGCAGGATGCGCTTGACCTCCTGCCGCACCAGCGGGTTGTCCATGTTCAGGTCAGGCTGCCGGACGGCGAAGAGGTGCAGATAGTATTCCCGCCGCATCGCGTCCCACTGCCACGCCTTACCCTCGAACTGACTGTCCCAGTTGTTCGGCAGCTTGCCCCCGGCGAGCGGCTTGCGCCAGATGTAATAGTCCGTATAGGGTGGAATGCGGCGGCGCGACTTCTGAAACCAGGGGTGCGCGTCGCTGGTATGGTTGACCACGAGGTCCATGATGACCTTCATGCCCCGCTCGTGCGCGGCGTCCAGCACGCGGCGGAACGCCGCCATGCCGCCGAAGAGCGGGTCGATGTCCATGTAGTCCGCCACGTCATAGCCGCAGTCCACCCCCGGCGAGGGGTAGAGCGGCGAGAACCAGATGCCGTCGCAGCCAAGCGAGCGGATGTAGTCCAGCTTCCCGTACACGCCGTGCAGGTCACCCACGCCGTCGCCGTCCCCGTCACAGAAGCTGCGCGGCCAGATGTGATAGAATACGCTGTCCTTGTACCAGCGGGTCTGTTCCATGATATCCCCCATAATGCGTTCCCTTGTCCCCAATCGGCTTCGCCCCGCACCGTCGGGCGCTCTGTCCGGCGCGCCGCGGCGCCTGCACAAAAAACTTTTCACCTGCAGAATTCATAATAATCTGTTGCCAGCCGTTTTGCAATATGCTAAACTATGAAAGATACATTCCGACGTTTGTTGAAAAAACCATCGGTTCAGAGCCGCACCGCGCTCTGCACCCGCAAAAAAAGAGGTAACGCACTATGAACATGATACAGAGCGCAAAAGACCAGATTGCCGCGCTGACGCGCGCAGCCTATCTCGCCGCCGCGGCGGAGGGCGTGCTGCCGGAGGGCGTGGAGACACCCGTCTCGGTGGAGATTCCGAAGGACACCGCCAACGGCGACTATACGACGACCTTCTGCCTTGCCGCGGCGAAGGCGATGCGCAAGAGCCCCCGCGAGGTGGCGCAGCAGCTCACCGCGCGCATGAATCTGCAGGGCAGCTACTTTACAGGCGTGGAGATTGCCGGTCCGGGCTTCCTCAATTTCCGCCTCGATGCGCGCTGGTACGCCGAGACGGTCGCCGCCGTGCGCAGCGAGGGCGAGCGCTATGGTCGCGGCGACGCGCTTGCCGGCAAGCGCTACATGGTGGAGTTCGTCTCCGCCAACCCCACCGGCCCGATGCACATGGGCAACGCCCGCGGCGGCGTTCTCGGCGACACGCTTGCCAGCGTGCTGGACTGGAACGGCGCGGCGGTGGAGCGCGAGTTCTACGTGAACGACGCGGGCAACCAGATTGAGAAGTTTGCCAAGAGCATCGAGGCGCGCTATCTCCAGCTCATCCACGGCGAGGACGCCGTACCCTTCCCCGAGGACGGTTACCACGGCGACGACATCCGTGAGCTGGCGCAGCTTTACCGCGCGCAGAACGGCGACAGCCTTGCCGACAAGGGCACGGAGGAGCGCCACGCGGCGCTCTCGCGCTTCGGGCTGGCGCACAACCTGCCCAAGATGAAAAGCGACCTTGCGCGCTACGGCATCAACTTCGACACCTGGTTTTACGAGTCCTCCCTGCACGAGAGCGGCTACGTGGCGGAAACCGTGCAGGCGCTCAGCGATGCGGGCTACACCTACGAGCGCGACGGCGCGCTGTGGCTGCGCACCGCCGACATCCTGCGTGAAAATCTTCTGCGCGCGGGCAAAAAGCAGGCGGACGTGGACAAGCTGGACCTCAAGGACGACGTGCTGCGCCGCGCCAACGGCTTTTACACCTACTTCGCCGCCGACATTGCCTATCACCGCAACAAGTTCGCCGTGCGCGGCTTTGACCGCGTCATCAACATCTGGGGCGCGGACCACCACGGTCACGTCGCGCGGCTCAAGGGCGCGCTGGACGCGCTGGGTCTGGACGGCACGCACTGCCTTGACATCGTGCTGATGCAGTTGGTCAAGCTGGTGCGCGACGGAGAGACGGTGCGCATGTCCAAGCGCACGGGCAAGGCCATCTCCCTGAGCGACCTGCTCGACGAGATTCCCGTGGACGCCTGCCGCTGGTTCTTCAACACCAAGCCGGACACGCAGATGGAGTTCGACCTCGGCCTCGCCGTGCGCGAGGACAGCGAGAACCCCGTCTACTACGTGCAGTACGCCCATGCGCGCATCTGCAGCCTGCTGCGGATGCTTGCCGAGGAGGGCTGCACACCGCGCGCCGACGCCGACCTCACGCTCGCCTCCGGCGAGCAGGAGCGCGCGCTCATCAAAGAGCTTGCCGCCTTCCCCGAGGAGCTGCGCATGGCGGCGCGGGACTACGACCCCAGCTACATCAACCGCTATCTTGTGTCGCTTGCCGGTGCATTCCACCGCTTCTACAACGCCTGCCGCATCAAGGGCGAGGCAGAGGACGTCGCCGCGGCGCGCCTCGCGCTGGCGGAGGCGACCCGCCGCGTGCTGCGCAACGGTCTGGGCATCCTCGGCGTCACCGCGCCGGAGAAAATGTAATCCTGCCGCGCAGCCGGGCGGCCCCAGCCTTCCGGGACAGGCTGTGCGGTTCATCGCCGCAGTTCGGTTATACCCTATTATACCCTATTATACCCTATTGTAATTTAGGGTATAATAGGGTATAATTCTTTCAGAACGTCCCGGAGGTGGCTTATGGACAGCAATGCTTTGATGGAACAGCTCTCCGCCCTCGACGCGCAGATTGACGCTCTTCCCCGCGGCTCAATCTCCGCAAAGACGGTCAACGGGCACACGTATTTCTACCATCGCTGGTATGAAGGCAAAGCAAAAAAAGAACGGTTCATCCCGGAAGAGGAACTGGAGGCGCTTCGCGCCCGGATTGCGCAGCGCAAGGCGCTTCAGGCGGAGCGGAAAGCCCTGCAAACGCTGCTGCCGAACACGCCCGGAAGGGCATTGCACGAGGGTGACGCCGCGTACGTCACAATCGTCCGGCGCGGGGCTGCGCTTCGGGCCTTCATGGCTCCTGCGAAGAACTACCGCAGGCGCGAGTGCTATACCCGTATGCGGGACTATGTGTTCGGTCCGCAGCAGGACAAGGTCTTTGTCGTCTACGGGCTTCGCCGCACCGGCAAGACGACGATGATTCGGCAGATTCTTGCAGAGATGGATGACAGGATGCTCGACCGGACCGCCTTCCTCCAGATTACGGCGAAAAACACGCTTGCCGACGTGTATAAGGACCTGCGCACGCTGGAGAAAAACGGCTGCCGTTACGTGTTTCTGGATGAAGTGACCCTGATGGAGGACTTTATCGACGGTGCAGCGGTGTTCTCGGACGTGTTTGCCGCCAGCGGCATGAAGATTGTCCTCTCCGGCACGGACTCTCTGGGCTTCCTCTTCACCGAGGACGAGCAGCTCTATGACCGCTGCGTTATGCTTCACACGACCTTTATCCCATACCGGGAATTCGAGCAGGTGCTGGGCATCAAAGGGATTGACGAATATATCCGCTATGGCGGCACCATGAGTATGAGCGGCGTGAATTACAACGAGGACTCGCCTTTTGCCAGCCGTGAGAACGCCAGAGAATATGTGGCTACCGCCATCGCCCACAATATTCAGCACTCCCTGCGCTGCTACCAGCAGTCGGGGCATTTCCGCAAGCTGCAGGAGCTGTACGAAAAGGATGAACTGACCAGTGCTGTCAATCGCGTCGTGGAGGACCAGACGCACCGGTTCACCTTGGAGGTGCTGACGCGGGAATTCCGCTCGCATGACCTTGCCCTGTCGGCGCGAAACCTGCGGCGTGACCGGAAGCAGCCCAGCGATATCCTTGACCGTGTGGACACGCATGACGTAACGCAGCGGCTCATGGCATTGCTGGACATCCGAAATCAGGCAGAGCAGACCGTTGCGATGGAAGCGGCACACGCAGCGGAGATTCAGGAGTATCTGACCTTGCTGGACCTGACGCAGACCGTTGATATCGTCACCATGCCGGGCGGGGAAACGCTGCCGCGCACCGTGATTGCCCAGCCGGGTCTTCGATTCGCACAGGCTAAGGCTTTGATTGAAAGCCTGCTGCTTGACCCGGTGTTCAGCGACCTGTCCATCATCGAGCGGAACAGCGTTGAGAAACGAATCCTCAGTGAACTCATGGGCCGCATGATGGAGGACGCCGTTCTGCTGGAGACAAAACTTGCCAAGCCCGATAAGAAGGTCTTCGTGCTGCAGTTTGCCGTCGGTGAATTCGATATGGTCGTGTTTGATGCGGCGAAGAGCAACTGCGAAATCTATGAGATTAAGCACAGCACGGAGGTCGTTCCCGAACAGATGCGTCATTTGCTGGATGAAGAAAAATGCAGAATGACCGAGCATCGCTTCGGCCCGATTACAGGCAAACACGTGATATACCGCGGCGAAACTTGCGTAGTGGACCGCGTCCTGTATCTGAACGTTGAAGACTATCTGATACTGATTTCAAATCAAAATGATTGATTTGAAATCGCGCGTGCTTCGCACGCTCATGCCGCGCAGAGCGCGTCATGTCGTCTCATGCGATACCTACGCGCCTGCGGCGCTATCAAAATGCTTTTCAAGCATTTTG
>JAILRK010000055.1 GCA_024698225.1 Oscillospiraceae bacterium
CTCATCAAGCGCGAGGTCGGCGTGAAGGACTACAGCCACCTGTTTCTGACCCACGGCGGCATGCTGGACCGCTTTGACTCGACGCTGTTCATCGCGCCGGTCGTCTATTACTATCTGAGTACAGGAATGATTTGATATGACAAGGACTATTGCTTTACTGGGTTCCACCGGCTCGATTGGGCGGCAGACGCTGGAGGTGGCGCGGGAGCTGGGGCTTTCCGTCGCGGCGCTGACTGCGAATTCAAGCGTGGACCTCATCGAACGGCAGGCGCGGGAGTTCTCCCCGCGTCTCGCCGTGCTTTACGACGCCGATGCGGCCAACGAGCTGCGCCGGCGTCTTGCGGACACTAAGGTCGAAGTGATGAGCGGCATGGACGGTCTGCTTGCCGCCGCGACGCTGGACGGGGCGGACACCGTCGTCACCGCCGTGGTGGGCATGATTGGGCTCCGGCCCACGCTCGCCGCGATTGAGAAAAAGAAACGCATCGCGCTGGCCAACAAGGAGACGCTGGTCTGCGCGGGCGAGCTGGTGATGGACGCCGCCGAGCGCAGCGGCGCGGAGATTGTGCCCGTGGACAGCGAGCACTCCGCCATCTTCCAGTGCCTGCAGGGCTGCCGTGACCGCAGTGAAATCAAACGCCTGATTCTCACCTGCTCCGGCGGACCCTTCTACGGTCTGGGCTTTGACGAGCTGGCGGGCAAGACGCGCGCCGACGCGCTCAAGCACCCGAACTGGACCATGGGCGCGAAAATCACCATTGACAGCGCCACGCTGATGAACAAGGGACTGGAGATTATCGAGGCGATGCGGCTCTACCGTCTGCCGCTGGCGCAGGTTTCCGCGGTCATCCACCGCCAGAGCATCATCCACTCGCTCGTCGAGTTCCGGGACGGCGCGCTGCTGGCGCAACTGGGCACGCCGGACATGAAGCTGCCCATCCGCTACGCCATGACCTGGCCGCTGCGCGCGGCGTCGCCTGCCCAGCCGCTGGACCTGCTCTCCTGCCCGCCGCTGACCTTTGCGGAGCCCGACGAGCAGACGTTCCGCTGCCTGCGCATTGCGAAGCGCTGCGCCGAGCAGGGCGGGACCTCCTGCGCGGTGATGAACGGCGCGAATGAGGTTGCCGTGCTTGCGTTTTTGCGCGAGCAGGTCGGCTTCAACGACATTCCCGCCCTCGTCGAGACCGCGCTGGACGAGGTGGCGCAGACGTCGGCACCCACGCTTTCGGATATTCTGGAGGCAGACCGCCTTGCGCGCGCGAGCGTGCAGGCGCATCTGCCCTGATTGGAGCATTCTTTCATGTATATTATCATTGCGATACTTCTCTTTGGCGTGCTCATCGCCGTGCACGAGTTCGGACACTTTGCCGCGGCGAAGCTCTGCGGCGTGCGTGTAAACGAGTTTTCTGTGGGCATGGGACCGCTGCTGTTTCAAAAAACGCGCGGGGAGACGGCGTACTCCCTGCGCCTGCTGCCGCTCGGCGGCTACTGTGCCATGGAGGGCGAGGACGAGGAATCCACGGACGAGCGCGCGCTCAACCACCAGTCGTTTTGGAAGCAGTTCGCCATCCTTGTTGCCGGCGCGGCGATGAACTTCCTCACCGGCTTTCTGATTCTGCTGTGTCTGTATGCCGGAGCCGAGGCGTTCTACACTGCCGAAATCGTGCAGTTTGCCGACGGATTTCCCTATGAGGGCGCCGACGGCGTCATGGTCGGCGACGTCATCTATCGAATCAACGGCGAGCGCATCTACACCCGCAGCGACGTGGCGACCATTCTGCAGTTCAAGTCCCGCGGGGACACGATGGAGCTTGTGGTCCTGCGCGACGGGCAGAAGCTGACGCGCACGCTGGAAAAGCAGACCTATACCGACGCCGAGGGCAACGAGTACCGCGCCTTCGGGTTCACCTATGGCGGCATCGTGGAGGCGACGCCGTTGCTTAAGCTCAAAATTGCCTGGTACAACACGCTGGATTACGTTCGCCTTGTGCGCCTGAGCCTGCAGATGCTGTTCTCCGGTGCGGCAGGCGTTGAGGACCTCAACGGACCCGTCGGCATCGTGTCCACCATCTCCTCCATGGGAAAGGAGACCGAAGCGCAGGAGGGCATGGCCGCCGCCATAGAGACCGTGCTGTACTACGGCGCGCTCATCGCGGTCAACCTCGCGGTGATGAACCTGTTGCCGCTGCCCGCGCTGGACGGCGGAAAGGTGCTGATTCTGGTCATCAACGCCATTTCAATGCGTCTGCTGCACAAAAAACTGCCGCAGAAGCTGGAGACCGTCATCAATGCGGCAGGCTTTGCGCTGCTGATGGCGCTGATGCTGTTCGTGACCTTCCACGATGTGTGGAAGCTGTTCAGTTGAGTGGGGAGGCAGATATCATGACAAAGAGCATTCAGGTCGGCAGCGTCGCCGTCGGCGGCGGCGCGCCGGTGAGCATACAGTCCATGTGCAACACGCGCACCGAAGACGTCGCGGCGACGGTCCGCCAGATTCACGCCCTGGAGGCGGCGGGCTGCGAGATTGTCCGCGTCACCGTACCCACAAGGGAGGCGGCGGAGGCGCTGAGCGAGATTCGCGCGCAGATTCACATCCCGCTGGTGGCGGACATCCACTTTGACTACCGTCTCGCCGTCGAGGCGGCGGCGCGCGGCGCGGACGCGATTCGCATCAACCCCGGCAACATCGGCGGGGAAGAGCGCGTCAGGGCGGTGGTGGACGCCTGCCGCGCCCACGCTCTGCCCATCCGCATCGGCGTCAACGGCGGCTCGCTGGAAAAGGAGCTGCTGGCAAAATACGGGCGCGTTACGCCCGAAGCGCTGGTGGAGAGCGCGCTGGGACATATTCGCTTGCTTGAGCGCTATGACTTCACCGATATCTGTGTGAGTGTCAAGTCCAGCGACGTGCGGCTCAATCTGCAGGCGTACCGTCTGCTGAGCCGGACCATTGACTATCCGCTCCACCTCGGCGTCACCGAGGCGGGCACGCCGACCATGGGGCTCATCAAGTCCGCCGTCGGTATCGGCGCGCTGCTGTGCGACGGCATCGGCGATACGATGCGCGTGTCGCTGACCGCCGACCCGGTGGAGGAAATCTACGCCGCCAAGAAGATTCTCAAGGCCTGCGGGCTGCGCAGCAGCGGCGTCAACCTCATCTCCTGCCCGACCTGCGGGCGCACGTCCTACGATATGATTCCGCTGGTGGAGGAGCTGGAGCGCCGCCTGGAGAACTGTGACAAGAAGCTGACCGTCGCGGTCATGGGCTGCGTCGTCAACGGTCCCGGCGAAGCGAGCGCCGCCGACCTCGGCGTTGCCGGAGGCAAGGGCGAGGGCTTGATTTTCCGAAAAGGAAAAGTACTTTACAAGGTTCCTGAGGACAAACTGATTGACGCGCTGATGCAGGAGATTGCGGCGTTTTGAGCGAGAGGGTGAGATATGGCAGAGAAGAAACCGTTTTTTGAGATATTCAGCGAGTTCACGCCGGAGTTCACGCTGCGGCGTCTGCTCAATACTGCCGACGTCACCGATATGGTGCTCGACGCCGCGGGGCGCACGCTGCACTTGGAGCTGGAAACGGCAGAGAGCATTCCGGCGGGCGCGCTGTCTGCGGCGGAGCAGATGCTCGCCGAGCGCTACGACCTGCGCGCCGTGCAGATGCATACCCACGCCGTGCCTGCCCGGCCGGACGCGCCGCAGGCGGCGGTCCCGCAGCCAAAGGCAAAGCCGAAGGCGAGGATGCGGCGCATTCTCGGCGCGGAGATTAAGGGTCGCGTCACACCCATCCGCGAGCTGACCCCCACGATGGGCCGCGCTGTCATTGAGGGCAAGGTCTTCCGTTTCGACTGCCACGAGACGCGCCGCCCCGGGATGTGGGTTGTGGTCATCGAGCTGACGGACTACACCGGCTCGGTGGTCGTGCGTCGCAACATGATGGAGAAGGAGACCCAACCCCTGCAGGAGAAGATTGAGCCGGGCATCTGGCTGCGCATCGGCGGCTCGATGGAGCTGACCTATGACGGCAAGGACATGCAGCTCAACCCGCGGGACATCTGGGAGGTAAAGCACGAGGGGCGCATGGACAATGCGCCGGTCAAGCGTGTGGAGCTGCATCTGCACACGAAGATGTCCAACATGGACGCGCTGACCGACACGAAGAGCGTTGTGAAGCTGGCGGCGAAATGGGGCATGCCCGCCATCGCCATCACCGACCACGGCGTGGCGCAGGCGTTCCCCGACGCCTGGAAAGCAGCGGGGGATAAAATAAAAGTCCTTTACGGCTGTGAGGGCTATTTCATCAACAATCTGGACGACAGCATCTGCGTCCATGGGACGCAGGACGCGGGCTTTGCCGATGAAATCGTCTGTTTTGACATCGAGACCACCGGGCTGGACGTCACGCAGGAGGCCATCACCGAGATAGGCGCGGTGCTGCTGCGCGACGGCGAGATTGTGGACACCTTCCAGACCTTTGTTGACCCGGAGCGCCGCCTGACGCCGAAAATCATCGGGCTGACCGGCATCACCGACGCGATGCTCGTCGGCGCGCCGAAGCTGCCGGAGGCGCTGCGCGCCTTCCTCGACTTCGCGGGCGGGCGCATCCTTGCCGCGCACAATGCGGAGTTTGACATCAGCTTCATCCGCGCGGGCTGCAAGACCTGTGGCATTCCCTTCGAGCCGACCTATCTCGACTCGCTGATTTTTGCGCAGAATCTGCTGCCGGGACTGAAAAACTACAAGCTGGACGTGGTGGCGGAGCATCTGCAGCTGCCCGCGTTCAACCATCACCGTGCGAGTGACGACGCCGTGCCCGTGGCGCAGATGCTCGCCAAATTTTTCCCCATGCTTGCCGAGCGCGGCGTCACGCGCATACAGGACATCAACGAGGAGATGCTCAAGCTGCGTCCCCTGAACGAGCGCGCCGCGCGCTTTCCCAAGCACATCATCCTGATTGCGCAGAACAAGACCGGGCTGAAGAATCTCTATCAGCTCATCTCCGCGTCCAACCTCAGGTACTTCAAGCGCGTGCCGACCATTCCCAAGACCGAGCTGATTCAGCACCGGGAGGGGCTGATCATCGGCTCTGCCTGCGAGGCGGGCGAGCTGTTTACCGCCATTGAGCGGCACAGGGACTGGAACGAGCTCAAGCGCATCGCGTCGTTTTACGACTATCTGGAGATTCAGCCGCTGTGCAACAACGAATTTCTGGTGCGGGAGGGCAAGGCAAAGGATGACGAGGAGCTCAAGGAGTTCAACCGCACCATCGTCCGCCTCGGTGAGGCGCTGGGCAAGCCTGTGTGCGCCACCGGCGACGTGCATTTTCAGGAGCCGGAGGAGGAGGAATACCGCCATATCCTGCTCGCGTCCAAGAAGTTCGCCGACGCCGACGCGCCGCTGCCCATCTACTTCCGCACGACGGAGGAGATGCTGCGGGAGTTTTCCTATCTGGGCGAGGAGAAGGCCTATGAGGTCGTCGTGACCAACACGCGCGCCATTGCGGACAAGGTGGACGTGATAGAGCTGCTGCCCAAGGGCAAGCTCTTCCCACCGCGGCTGGAGAACTCCGAGGAGGACCTCAACAACATGGTGTGGAGCAAGGCGCACGAGCTCTATGGCGACGAGCTGCCCCAGCTCATCACGGACCGCCTGAACGTCGAGCTGCGCAGCATTCTGGGCAAGTACGACGTGGTGTATATGAGCGCGCAGAAGCTGGTGCAGCGCTCGCTGGAAAACGGCTACCTCGTCGGCTCGCGCGGCAGCGTCGGCTCCTCGCTCGTGGCGTATATGGCAGGCATCACGGAGGTCAACTCCCTTCCGCCGCACTATCGCTGCCCCAAGTGTCGGCACTCCGAGTTCCTGCTGGGCAGCGAGTACGGCTGCGGCGCGGACATGCCGGACAAGTGCTGTCCCGTCTGCGGGGAGCGCTACGTCAAAGACGGCTTTGACATTCCCTTTGAGACATTCCTCGGCTACGGCGGCGGCAAGGTGCCGGACATCGACCTCAACTTCTCCGGCGAGTACCAGTCCCGCGCGCACCGCCACGCCATCGAGATGTTCGGTGAGACGCAGGTGTTCCGCGCAGGCACCATCGGCACGCTGGCGGAGAAGACCGCCTACGGCATGGTGAAAAAGTATCTGGAGGAGGGCGGCCGCGCGGTCAGCACCGCCGAGATTGACCGCCTGACCGAGGGTTGCGTGGGCGTGCGCCGCACGACGGGGCAACACCCGGGCGGTCTGGTCGTTGTGCCGGATGACCTGGACGTGGAGGATTTCTGCCCCGTGCAGCACCCCGCGGACGACCCCAACAGCGACATCATCACCACGCATTTTGAATATCACTGTATGGAGGACAACCTCCTCAAGCTCGATATGCTCGGGCACGATGACCCGACGATGATTCGCATGCTTGAGAACCTGACGGGAGTCAACGCGCGGCAGATTCCGTTGGACGACCCCGACACGCTGAGCCTGTTCACTTCGTCCAAGGCGCTGGGCTTTGAGAACGACGAGGTGCTCGGACCGACGGGGGCCGTGGCAATTCCGGAGTTCAACACGCGCTTTACCCGCCAGATGCTCATGGACACGCAGCCGCGGGACTTCAACACGCTGCTGCGTCTGTCCGGCTTTTCGCACGGCACAGACGTGTGGCTGGGCAACGCGAAGGACCTGATTCTCAGCGGCACGGCGAGCGTTCTTGAGACCGTCGGCTGCCGCGACGACATCATGCTCTACCTCATCAAGATGGGACTTGAGCCGAAGATGAGCTTTAAGATCATGGAGTCTGTCCGCAAGGGCAAGGTCAAGAAGAACGGCTTTGAGGACGGCTGGGTCGAGGCGATGCACGACCACCAGGTGCCGCAGTGGTACATCGACTCCCTCTCCAAGATTGGCTATCTGTTCCCGAAGGCGCACGCCGTTGCCTACGTGATGATGGCGTTCCGCATCGCGTGGTTCAAGGTGCACGAGCCCCTGGCGTTTTACGCGACCTACTTCAGCGTGCGCGCCAAGGCGTTCGACGCCGCCGAGTGCTGCTATCCGAACCCGGAGGAGGGGGCGGAAAACACCAGACGCCGCATCCGCGAGATTGAGAACAACAAGGACGCCACCGCGGTCGAGCAGGACCTCATGACCACGCTGGAGGTCTGCTACGAGTTTTATCTGCGCGGCTTCCACTTTGACAACATCGACATTTTCCGCTCCGACGCGACGAAATTCCTCATCACCAAAAACGGGCTGCTGCCGCCCTTTACCTCCGTGCGCGGACTGGGCGAGGCGGCGGCGCAGGACACGATGGAAAAGCGCGTCGGCAAGGAATTCATCTCTGTTGAGGAGTTTGCCATGACCTGCAACAAGCTCTCCAAAACGCATATCGAGCAGCTGCGCGCCCT
The DNA here is from genome assembly GCA_024698225.1 of Oscillospiraceae bacterium. Lineage (GTDB taxonomy): Bacteria > Bacillota > Clostridia > Oscillospirales > Oscillospiraceae > Hominicoprocola. Next base: position 7,386 of record JAILRK010000055.1, read on the forward strand.
CGGCGCCTTTGCCGGTATGAATGAGACCAGCCAGATTTCCTTCTTCTGATGAGAGTACTGGCGACGGTCTGCTTTGCCTTTGCCGCCGGGATTGCGGCGGCGCAGTATCTGCTGCCGCTCTGGCTGCTGCCCTATGCGGCGCTGGGCTGCGCGGTCCTGGGCGCGCTGTGGGCGCTGCTGCTGCACGGCAGGGCGCGCACGCGCGCGGCGCTCGTCGCACTTGGGCTGACGGCGGCGCTGGTCTGGAATTACGGTTACGTCCGCCTCGTTCAGATGCCGTTTGAGGCGCTTGCCGGACAAACGCTGACGCTGAGCATGGAGGCGGCGGACTATCCCTATGAGACGGACTACGGCTGCCGTGTCGAGGTGCGCATCCTTGCGCCCGGGCTGCACGGAAAGGCGGTCTATTACGCCGACAGGGCGCTTCTGGACCTTGCGCCGGGCATGCGCCTGCGCGCCCGGGTCTCTGCGAACAGTGCATCGAGCATCCGCGGCGAACCGGTTTCCACCCACACGGCCCGCGGCGTGTATCTTCTGCTGTACAGTCGGGGCGAGGCAGCGGTCGAGCGCGGACGCGCCGGAGCGCTGCGTTATCTGCCGCAGCGGCTTGCGCACAGGGTCGAGGGCATGACCGCCCGGCTCTTTCCCGAGCGGACGCGCGCGTTCATCAACGCCATCCTGCTCGGCGAGCGCTACGCGCTTTCGGCGGAGGACAAGGTCAGCCTGAGCGAGGCGGGACTGAGCCACGTGACGGCGGTTTCCGGCATGCACTGCGCGTTTTTGCTGTCCATTCTGTATTGTCTCATTGGCCGCCACCGGCTCCGTCTGCTGTGTGTCACGGCGATTCCGCTGCTGTTTCTCTACGCGCTGACCGTGGGCATGACGCCCTCTGTCGTGCGCGCCTGCATCATGCTCAGTCTGCTGCTGCTCGCGCCGCTGTTCGAGCGGGAGAGCGACCCGCCGACCTCACTGGGGCTTGCGCTGCTGCTGATTCTGCTGCAAAACCCCTTTGCGGTGAAAAGCGTGTCCCTGCAGCTCTCCTTCGCGGCGCTGGCGGGTCTGCTTTGCGTCACCGGTCCGCTGGTGGAGCGCATGCATACAAAGCGCCTCGGAAAACGATATGGCGCGGTGGTCTGGTTTGTGCTCGCCTCGCTTGCGACGACGGCAGGCGCGCAGGCCTTCACCGTGCCGCTGAGTGCGGTTTACTTCGGCAGCCTTGTGCTGGTGGGTGTGCTGAGCAATCTGCTGTGTCTCTGGGCGGCGTCGCTGACGTTTTCGCTGGCGCTTGTGAGCGTGGCGCTGGGCTTTGTGTATGTTCCGGCGGCGCGCCTTCTGGCGCTGCTGCCGCACTATGGGGCGCTGTATCTGCTGCGTGTGGCGCGGCTGCTTGGCACGCTGCCATACCATGCCGTCTATTTCAACAGCGACGGTCTGAGACTGTGGCTGGTCTATGTGTATGCACTGCTGGCAGCCTGTGTGCTGCTGAAGGGAAGGCTGCGCTATCCGGCGGCGCTGACGCTGGCGCTCGTCACGCTGGCGCTGACGCTCTGGCTCGACGCCCGCCCGTTTCAGAGCGGGGCGCTGCATCTGGTCGCGCTCGACGTCGGGCAGGGGCAGAGCGTCGTGCTCCGCGCCGGAGACAAAACCGCGCTGATTGACTGCGGCAGCAGCTCGTATCTCGATGCGGGAGACATCGCTGCGGACTATCTGCTCGGTGCGGGCGTGCGGACGCTGGACTGTCTGCTCCTCTCGCACTATCACGATGACCACTGCGACGGTCTGCCGACGCTGCTGGCACGGATGGAGGTCCGGCAGCTGCTTTTGCCGGACATTGCGCCGGACGACCCGTTGCGCGCGCAGACGCTTGCGCTCGCGGCGCACTACGGCATCCCCGTGACCTTTGTGCGCGAGGACGTGACGCTCCCGCTGGGGGCGGCGTCGCTGACGGTCTTTGCGCCCCTGAGCGACCGGGACATGAACGAGGAGTGTCTCACGGTGCTGTGCAGCGCCGGGGACTTTGACGCGCTTTTCACCGCCGACATCGACGCGGACAGCGAGTACCGGCTCATTGCCACCCACAACCTGCCCGACGTGGAGGTCATGATGGCGGGACACCACGGCTCGCGCTACTCCACGGGCGAGGACTTGCTTGCGGAGCTGCGCCCGGAGACCGCCATCGTGAGCTGCGGCGCCGGGAACCGCTATGGACACCCGGACATTGAGGCGCTCCGTCGGCTCGACAATGCAGGAGCTGAGATCTACCGCACGGACCTGCAGGGAACCATCCACATCACCGTCAAGGAATGAGGACTGACTATGGCGAAGGCAACGCCCGACAAGGGCTATCAACAACTGAAAAGCGACCTTGCGGCGGGCACGATTGCCCCGGCGTATCTCTTCCACGGCGAGGAGAGCTATCTGCGCGAGTACTACCTCGGCGCGATGAAGCAGGCGCTGGTGCCCGCGGGCTTTGAGGAGTTCAACTACCATCGGCTCGACGGCAGGGCGATGAGCATGGCGCAGCTTGTCGAGACGGTGGAGGCCATGCCGATGATGGCGGAGCGCACCATGGTCGTCGTGGTGGACTGCGACCTCTTCAAGCTGCCGGAGGCGTCGCGCAGCGTGCTGCTGACGCTGCTGGAGGACCTGCCGTCGTACTGCTGCCTGGTCTTTGTGTATGACCGGCTGGAGTACAAGGCGGACAAAAAATACAAGAAGCTCTGCGCCGCGCTGGACAAGCACGTGCGCGTCGTGGCATTCCGCACGGCGGACAAAAGCGACCTGCTCAACTGGATACGCCGCCGCTTTCGCGCGCTGGGCAAGGACATTGACGCGCAGGCGGGGGAGCACCTGATTTTCCTCTGCGGCAGCCTGATGACCGGGCTGGTGCCGGAGATAGAAAAAATTGCCAGCTATGCGCGCGGCGAGCGCGTCACGATTGCGGACATCGACGCCGTTGCCGACCCCATACTGGACGCCGTGGCGTTCCAGCTCACCAACGCCGTCACCCGCGGCGACTACAATGCCGCGGCGGAGATTCTCGGCCGCCTGCTCCGGCAGCAGGAGGAGCCGTTTATGATTCTCGGCGCGGTGGGAAAGGAGCTGCGGCGGATATACACCGCGCGCATCGCCCTCGACGAAGGGCGCGGAAAGCAATGGCTGATGGAGCTGTGGGGCATGCGCTCGGACTATCCGGCGCGCCTGCTGCTGGACGCCGCGCGCCGCACGACGCGCGCGTGGTGTGAACACAGCCTGCAGCTTTGCCAGAGGCTCGACCTGCGCATGAAGAGCGAGAAGGGCGTGGACAACGCGGGCGAGCTGAAGCTGCTGCTGATGGAGCTGGCGCAGAAGCGATGAACAGGCCGAGAATCAAAGAGGTCATCGTCGTCGAAGGACGCTATGACAAAAACAGCCTCGCGCAGGTGGTGGACGCGACCATCGTGGACGTGGGCGGCTTTGCCGTGTTTCACGACGGGCAGTTGCTCGCGCTGCTGCGGCGGCTGGCGGAAACGCGTGGGCTCATCCTGTTCACCGACCCGGACGGAGCGGGCTTTGTGATTCGCAACCGGCTCAAGGGCGCGCTGCCGAAGCGCGGCGTAAAGCACGCCTATGCGCCGGACGTCTACGGCAAGGAGAAACGCAAGAAACGCGGCGGACGCGAGGGCAAGCTCGGCGTCGAGGGTATGCCGCCGGAGGTGCTGCTTGCCGCGCTGCGCCGCGCGGGCGCACAGTTCGAGGGAGAGACGCCGCAGCCGGCGGAGGACCCCATCACCAAGGCGGATATGCTGGACGCGGGGCTTGCCGGACCCGGCAGCGCGGCAAGGCGCGCCGCGCTGATTCGTCGGCTTGATTTGCCGGAGCATCTGAGCGCCAACGCCCTGCTGGACGTGCTGAATCTGCTGTATACGCGGCGGTCTTTTTTGGAAAGCTGTTGCAAAGAGGGCGGCAACGGGTTATAATACCATCAATTTGAATTTAGAGTGAAGAGAGGACAACACTATGGCGGACGAAGTCAAGACCATCACCGACGAGAGCGCGGAGAGCGAAAGCAGGAACTTTATCCACGCCTTTGTGCAGGAGGACATTGCCAAGGGCGGTCAGTTTGAGGGAATGCAGGTGCACACCCGCTTCCCGCCCGAGCCGAACGGCTATCTGCACATCGGGCACTGCAAGGCGCTCATCATCGACTTTGGTACGGCGGAGAAGTTCGGCGGCCTGTGCAACCTGCGCATGGACGACACGAACCCCGCGAAGGAGGACACCGAGTTTGTCGACGCCATTCAGGAGGACATCCACTGGCTGGGCTTCGACTGGGGTGACCGCTTCTTCTACGGCAGCGACTACTTTGAAAAGACCTATGAATACGCCGTCGAGCTCATCAAAAAGGGCCTCGCCTACGTCTGCGACCTTTCGCCGGAGGAGTTCAAGGCGAACCGCGGCGACATCGGCAAGCCCGCCGTCTCCCCGTACCGCAACCGCAGCGTCGAGGAGAACCTCGACCTCTTTGAGCGCATGAAAAACGGCGAGTTCCCCGAGGGCAGCCGCACCCTGCGCGCGAAAATTGACCTGGAGAGCGGCAACTTCAACATGCGCGACCCGGTCATGTACCGCATCCGTTACATCGACCACCACCGTCAGGGCACGAAGTGGTGCATCTTCCCGATGTACGACTTTGCGCACCCGATTCAGGACGCGCTTGAGGGCATCACGCACTCGCTCTGCTCGCTGGAGTATGAGGAGCACCGCCCGCTCTACGACTGGGTGGTGACGAACGTGTCCATCCCGTATCACAAGCCCCGCCAGATTGAGTTTGCGCGCCTCGGCATCAACTATACGGTCATGTCCAAGCGCAAGCTGCGCAAGCTGGTTGAGGAGCACTACGTCTCCGGCTGGGACGACCCGCGCATGCCGACGCTCTGCGGGCTGCGCCGCCGCGGCTTTACGCCCACCGCCATCCGCAACTTCTGCGAGCGCATCGGCGTTGCCAAGGCGCCGTCCACCATCGAATACAGCTTTTTGGAGCATTGCCTGCGCGAGGACCTCAACGAGCACGCCGAGCGCACAATGGCGGTGCTGCATCCCGTGAAGCTGATTGTCACCAACTACCCCGAGGGCCAGAGCGAGACCTTCGCCGTGGAGAACAACCCCACCGACCCCGCCGCCGGGACGCACAACATCACCTTCTCCCGCGAGCTCTGGATTGAGCAGGACGACTTTATGGAGACGCCGGTCCCCAAGTACAAGCGCCTGACGCCCAACGGGCTGGAGTGCCGCCTCAAGGGCGCGTATCTGATTCGCTGCACCGGCTGCCGCAAGGACGAGGACGGCAAGGTCGTCGAGGTCTACGCCACCTACGACCCCGAATCCCGCGGCGGCGACCCCGCCGACGGGCGCAAGGTCAAGGGCGCGACCATCCACTGGGTGGACGCCGCGACCGCAAAGGACGCCGAGGTGCGCGTCTACGACTATCTGTTCAACGACCCCGCGCCGGACGGCCCGGACAAGAACTTCCTTGACTGCATGAACCCCGACTCCCTCGAAACGCTGACGGGCTGCAAGATTGAGCCGGAGCTTGCCAGAATCGCCGCCGAGTACGACAACAGCGAGAAGACGGGCAAGACCGCGCCGACCTTCCAGTTCATGCGTCTGGGCTATTTCTGCCTCGACAACAGGGACTCCACCGCCGAGCACATCGTGTTCAACCGCAGCGTCTCCCTGAAGGACAGCTTCAAGAAGTGATTCCATGAAAAAAACCGCTCCCGTGAGGGGGCGGTTTTTTTATGGGTCGTAATTACTGTTCAGCAGACGGGGACGGTCCAGCCGTAGGCGTCGGGGCGCTTGCCCCACTGGATGCCGGTCAGCTCGTCGTAGAGCGACTGCGTCAGCGTGCCGATGCTGCCGTCGCCGATGATGTACTCCTTGCCGTTGTAAATCAGCTTGCCGATGGGGGAGACGACCGCCGCAGTGCCGCAGCCCCACGCCTCCTCAATCGCGCCCGCCTCCACCGCGCGGACGAACTCGTCCACGGAGAACAGGCGCTCGCTGACGCGCTCGCCGCGGTCGCGCAGCAGCTGCAGGATGGAGCGGCGGGTCACGCCGGGCAGCACCGTGCCGGTCTCCAGCGTCGGGGTCACGACCTCACCGTTGATTTTGAACATCACGTTCATGCTGCCGACTTCCTCAATGTAGGTCTTGCTCGCGCCGTCCAGCCAGAGCACCTGCGAGATGCCCTGTGCCTCGGCGCGCATGCCTGCGCGCTGCGCCGCGGCATAGTTGCCGCCGCACTTGGCGAAGCCCGTGCCGCCGCGCACGGTGCGCGAGTCCTCGGTCTCAATGGCGATGCTCACCGGCTTGAGCCCGGTCTTGTAGTAGCAGGCGACGGGGGAGAGAATGACCACGAACATGCAGCGCTCCGTGCAGTGGAGCGACACGTCCGGCTCCACAGACATGAGAATCGGGCGGATGTAAAGGGACTCTCCTTCACCGCTCGGCACCCAGTCGCGGTCCAGCTCGACCAGCGTGCGAATGGCCTGCAGCGCGTCGTCGGGGTCCAGCTGCGGCAGGCTCAGGCGCTCGGCGGAGTTGTTCATGCGCTCGATGTTGCAGTCGGGGCGGAAGAGCTGGATGCGGTTCTCCGCCGTGCGGTACGCCTTGAGCCCCTCAAAGACCTCCATGGCGTAGTTGAGCACTGCGGCGCTCGGCTCGATGGGCAGGGGACCGTAGGGCACGATGCGTGCGTCGTGCCAGCCCTCTGCGTTGCTGTAGTCCATGAGGAACATGTGGTCGGTGAAGGTCGTGCCGAAGCTGACCTTCGACATGTCGGGCTTTGCCTTGGGGGACGTGGTTCTTTCGATGCGGATGTTCAGCATAGTGCAGCCTCCTTACAGATAAAGGTCCACCGCTTTGCGGTTGGGCTCCAGAAATTTCGCCTTGCGCCCGGAGAACATGTGCTCCAGCTCGGCGTACACGGTGTCGAAGCGCACGACGCCGGTCTGCTTGAGAATCGCGCCGAGCATGACCATGTTCGCCGCGCGCTCGATGCCGAGCTTTTCCGCCTCGTCGTTGGCGGGCACCTCAATGACGGTGATGTCGCTGCGCTTTGCCTTCTCGGGGATGAGGGAGCTGTTCATAAACAGGACGCCGCCGGGCTTGACCATCGGCTCGAAGCGCGTGAGGCTGGGCAGGTTCATCACCACCAGCACGTCGCACTCGTTGATGAGCGGGCAGGAAATCGGCTTGTCGGAGAGCACGACGGTGGCGTTGGCGGTGCCGCCGCGCATTTCGGGGCCGTAGGAGGGGAGGTAGGTGACCTCGTTGCCCTCCTCCATCGCCGCCTTGGCGATGAGCTGACCGATGGCAAGCGCGCCCTGACCGCCGCTGCCGGCAAAAAACATCTTTTTAATCATGTCGCCTCACCTCTCAATAGCCTTCCGGACGCTTGAAGTTCCGGACGGGATAATACGCCGCCATGTCGGTTTCGACCCACTTGAGCGCGTCCACCGGCGCAAGGCCCCAGTTGGTCGGGCAGGCGGAGAGGAACTCGATGAAGGTGAAGCCCAGCCCCGCCGCCTGGATGTCCAGCGCGGTCATAATCGCCTTCTTTGCCTTGCGGACGTTGGCGGGGTTGTTGAGCATGACGCGCTCGACGAACACGGCGCAGTCGATGGTGGCAAGCAGCTCGCACATGCGCAGGGGCATGCCCGCCTGCTCCACCGTGCGTCCGTCCACGGCGGTGGTCGCCTTCTGGCCAATCAGCGTGGTGGGCGCCATCTGTCCGCCGGTCATGCCGTAGATGGCGTTGTTGATGAAAAAGGTGGTGAACTTCTCGCCGCGGTGCGCCGCGTGGACGATCTCGCCCGCGCCGATGGAGGCGAGGTCGCCGTCGCCCTGATAGGTGAACACGACCTTGTCCGGGTGGACGCGGCGGATGCCGGAGGCGATGGCGGGCGCGCGCCCGTGCGTGGACTCGCACATATCGACGTTCATGAAGTGGTGGGCGTTGATGGCGCAGCCGATGGGCACGACGCCGATGGTGCGCCCGAGGTCGCCGCGCTCCTCCAGGCACTCCATGATGAGCCGGTGCGCGATGCCGTGGGAGCAGCCCGGGCAATAGCTTGTGTCAACCGGCACCATGCCGGCGGTGGGCTGGAAAACGGTCTTCATGCCTGCACCTCCTTGAGCAGCTCAATGGTTTTGTCCGCAATCTCGATGCTCGACGGCACGATGCCGCCGGTGCGGTGAATCAGGCGGACGGGCCAGCGGTTCTGCGCCGCGACCTTCACGTCCTGAATCATCTGTCCCATGGACAGCTCGGCGGAGATGACGAGCTTGGTCTTGCTGCCAATCTCGTCAAAGGCCTTGTCGGGGAAGGGCCAGAGGCTGATGGGGCGAATCAGGCCCGCCTTGACGCCGCGCTCGGCAAGCATCTCCATCGCCTCGACGCACAGGCGCGACATGGTGCCGAACGCCACGAACACGACCTCCGCGTCCTCAAGGTCGATGGCGTTGTAGCGCACGAGCTCCTGCTCGGCGCGCGCGTACTTCTCGAACATCTTCTCGACGTGCTGTTCGAGCACGTCCGGCTGCATGCGCAGGGAGTAGATGACGTTGCGCCCCTCGTGCTGCGCGGTGCCGGTAATCGCCCAGGGCTTCTCCTTGGCGATATCCGCAACGGCGGTGATGGGCTTTTTGGGCGGCAGCTCCACCGGCTCCATCATCTGCCCGAGCATGGCGTCGGCGAGAATCAGCACGGGGTTGCGGTACTTCTCCGCGATGTCAAAGCACTCGTAAATCAGGTCCACGCACTCCTGAATGGTGGCGGGGGCGAAGACGGGGACCTTGGCGTCGCCGTTGTAGCCGCCGCGCGTGACCTGCGTGTAGTCCGCCTGACCGGGCTGGATGCCGCCCACGCCGGGACCGCCGCGCGAGACGTTGAGCGCGACGAGCGGCACCTCGGTGGAGCAGATGAAGCCCAGGCCCTCCTGCATCAGCGCAAGGCCGGGGGAGCTGGTGGAGATGAACACGCGCCCGCCGGCGGCGGCAGCGCCGAACGCCATGTTGACGGCGGCAAGCTCGCTCTCCGCCTGCAGGAATGCGCCGCCCGCCTTGGGCAGCTCG
>JAILRK010000062.1 GCA_024698225.1 Oscillospiraceae bacterium
TATCCATCGTTCTCTCGCTGAGCATCACGACCACCTTTGCAAGTGTAGGAAGCCTGACGATTACGCTCCCCGAGGAGACATACGGGGAATCCCCAGCCGTGACGGTGGAGGTCTATAAGGGCATGCCGACCTCTTCCAGCATTGTGGTTGAAACCCTTGTCAGCCGCGGCACACTCAAGAGCATCGGCGAGGTCGCCATGAAGGGCAACACCGCCATGACGTTTATGCCGGAAGAGGCGGGGATTTACTGCTACTATGTTTACGGAGAGGGGTATTACACCATTCTCAAGCTGTTCAACGTGTCTGAGGAGGACATTGTAAACGGCATGCGCCTCACGGCTGAGGGTGGTTTGGTGGCCGGCAACGGTTATGAGCCGACCTACGCGCCCGAGCTCGCGCCCGACACCTATAAGATGGACTCGCGCGATGCAACGCTCACAAACTGGACGGATGAGATTCTGGAGCATTTTACAATTGAGCCGCAGGGCTATGAGACGCCCGCCTTTGACGGCACGGATGCTGCCAACGAGTTCACTTCTCAGGAAGAGATGATGGCATTCGTTCAGGACCGCACCGCAAAGTGTGACTTCATGTACCTCTATTCCGCCGGTTCGACCCCCAACTACGGGTTTGACATCCCCATGGTGCTTGTCACCACCACGGAGATTCCCGCGGGTGCAACGCTGGAAGAGGCTGCCGCCCTTGTCACGAAGGACGGCAAGGCAAACGTCTGGTATCAGTCGCAGATTCACCCCAATGAGCCGGCTTCCGGTGAAGGCTCGCTGGTCATCATAGACGACTTTATCAATGACGCTGCGTACCAGGACATGCTGGATACCATCAACGTCATCATCGTCCCGCGCATCAATCCGGACGGTTCGTATCTGTTCTCCCGTGCAACTTACGGCGGCTTTGACATGAACCGCGACCACACAGCGCTGAAGGCGGACGAGCTTGCGCAGCTTCACACCGCCTGGCGCCTGTTCAAGACCGAGGTCGTCATTGATACGCATGAGTTCACCTATTTTGGCTACAACACGACTTACCAGCGCATGAGCAATGCCGACGACATTCAGACCACCCCGGCGAGCAGCCTCAACAACGACGCAAACCTCAATGCGCTTGCGTTGGATATGGCTGCCTCTGCCTTTGAAGCTGAGCAGGAGGCCGGTCTGCGTGTGAACCACTACGGCGGCACCGGCTGGACCTGCAACCCGCCTATCGGCCGCTGCTATTTCGGCTTGTTTGACTGCCTGTCCTTCCTGGTCGAGACCCGCGGCATCGGCGCCGGCAAGAATAACTTCGAGCGCCGTGTCCGCTCGCAGGAGGTTGCTGTCACTGCCTACCTTGAATACACGGCAGAGCACGCCGATGAAATTAAAGAAGAGGTAGCGCAGGCGCGCGAGAAGCTGATTGAAAGCGGCAAGACCTATGACGAGGACAATGTATTTGCTCTGTACCAGACTGCCTCCGGCAAGAAGCTGACGCCCTATACCGTCGATTCCTATACCTATAAGCTTGATGGTACGGAAATCATGTTCAACGAAGACAGGGCGCTTCCTCTGAACGACACCATTGAGCGCGGCCGTCCGCGTCCCACTGCCTATGTGTTCCCCGCCGATGCGGAGAACATTGAGGACATCCTCTATATCATGGACAACCAGGGTGCTGAGTACTACGAGCTGGAACCCGGTTCCGCCGCCAAGCTGCAGCAGTACTATTATGTTGGTCCGTACAATGCGGTCAACGGCAGAACGGTCGGCTTTGAGGCAGGCCTGCGTGACGAGGAGCTCGTGTTCTTTGAGAACGGCGCGTACGTCATTCCGATGGACCAGCTTGCCGCCAATGTCATCGCCGCCATTTGCGAGCCGGACGTCAACGATTCCAATGGCTATGACGGATCGCTTGTCCAGTATGGCAAGGTCGTTGCGGACGAGGACAACAACTACTGCATCTATCGTTACAGCTATGACAATCCCCGTGAGACGCTGGTCTCCAACGCTTCGCTCTACGGTGTTGCGATTGATGTCGGTGCATCCAAGTCTTCTGCTGTGAACACCATCAGCGTCGACGTTACGTTGACGGCGCTCCAGGACCTCGGCGCAGCCGTTCTCGTGCTGGACTACGACAGCGACCTTACGCTGACGAACGTTGAGGGCGTCAGTTGGCAGAAGGGTGACAGCAATCTGGTTGTCAACCAGGATGTTGCTGCCGGAGAGGACCTGACCATCACCCTGTGCTTTGCCGCCGCGGCAGGCACGGTGCCCGACCTCTCTGTGAAGGCGACCATCTACTCCGCCGCCGGACAGAATGAAGAGGAATATCTCGCCGGCATATACGGCAGTGGCAAGGCCTATCTCTGCGGCGACGCCAATGAAGACGGCAAGGTCAATGCCGGCGACCTGGTCCGCCTGCGTAACTACATCGGTATGAACGGCGAAGGCATCGACGTCGGCGTTGGTGCGGATGCGAACGGGGATGACGTTGTCAACGGTCTTGACCTGACCGCGCTGCACCGCTATTTTGCAACCACGCAGTTCTAAAAAACAGTTCTCCTCCTTTGGCTATTTCCAGTGAACAGACTCCATACCCGGGCGTATTGCCCGGGTATGGACACCTTGAATTCGTTGGTGTCCGCATCGGTGTATTGCACGGAAGATGCGGTACAGCGATGTGCACACGATAATGAAAGAGTATGGAGGCGCGTATGAAGAAGTTGAAACGGTTTTTCTCTGTGTTCCTTGTGTGGACCATGATGGTGAGCTGCACAGTGTTCGCTGCTGCGGCGTCGGATGGGAGCATCGAAGTGTCCAAGGTTACGGCAAAGGCAGGCGGCAGCGCGGTTGTTGAGATTTCCGTCAAAAACAATCCCGGCTTCGCCTTCCTGAAGCTGGAGCTCTCCTATGATACGAATAAGCTGAGTCTTGCCAAAGTGGAAGACGGGACGGTGAAGGGCATCCTCAACAGTTTTACCCTTCCGTCGAAGAAGGTCAATTTGTTGCTTGAGAGCGGCAATGGCAACCTGACAGGGGACGGAACGGTTGCCGTTCTGCGCTTTGATGTGAAAAGCGGCGCGAGCGGTACGGCAGCGGTTTCTGCCCGCTTCGTTGAGAGCAACAACTGGGAACTGAAGGCTCTTTCCTTTACCGTGAGCGATGGCTCGGTCACAGTCGGAAATGAGGCTGGTGCGGGCGGCAGCGGCACCGGCGACAGTAGCGGCACCGGCGACAGTAGCGGTACCGGCGACAGTAGCGGTACCGGCGGCAGCGGCGCCGGCACCGGTTCCGGCGGTACGGTCACACCGACGCCGACGCCGACGCTGAAAGAGGACATTGCCTATCTGGATGTTGAGAGCTCCCGCTGGTATCACGATGCGGTGTCCTATGTTACGACGCACGGCCTGATGAACGGTCTCTCATCGACTGCGGACGGCGTGCGCTTCGGTCCGAACGCCAGCACGCTTCGCAGCATGGTCATCACCGTGCTGGCGAGGCTGGACGGTGTGGATACCGATGGCGGAAGCACCTGGTATGCAAAAGCCATCGAGTGGGCGCAGAAAAACGGCATTTCAGACGGTACGACTCCGCAGGAGAACATCACGCGCGAGCAGCTTGCCGCCATGCTCTATCGCTTTGCGCGCTACCGCGGCTATGACGTGTCAGCAAGGGGTGACCTCTCTGCCTATGCAGACGCGGCGTCCGTCCACGACTGGGCGAGGGAGTCCGTACAGTGGGCAGTCGGATGCGGTCTGATGAACGGAATCAATGGAAAACTGGAGCCGAGGGGCACGACAACCAGAGCCCAGCTTGCCACCATGCTGATGCGCTTCAGCGAGAGCTATCTTAACGCCTGACCATCAGAATAGCACAATACCCGGAAGCTCGCAGGAGCTTCCGGGTATTCTGTCAAAATGGGAAAAAGCTTATCATTGTCACGGTGTAAACCGCGTGCTGCCTTGCCTTAAACTGATACCTGATCAAAACGCTTGAAAAGCATTTTGATAGCGCCGCAGGCGCGTAGGTATCGTATGAGACGACATGACGCGCCCTGCGCGGCATGAGCGTGCGGAGCACGCGCGATTTCAAATCAATCGTTTTGATTTGAAATCAGTATTACAGCCTGCGCATCTGCGCAAGCATCAGCAGCGTGCCGCTGTCGCCCTCGAGGGTGAGCGGGGCGCTGCCGTCGGCGCAGAGCGCTTCACCCGCGGCAAGGCGGCAGTGCTCGTCGCCGCGGCGGATTTCCACGTTGCCTGTGGCGCAGAACAGCAGCAGCTGCTCCGTGCCCGCCTCGGGGACGAGGGTCCGGCGCTCCGTGTCCAGGCGCAGGGAGGACATGCTGCCGTCCGCGCGTCCCTTGCGGAGCATGAGGTTGAAGTCCGTGCAGCGTCCGACGGAGTGCGTGTCGTCCCCGCCGTCAAAGGCATGGACGTCGCCGGGGTGGAGCGTCAGCGCCGCGCCGCCGTTGTGGGAGAGCGTCATGTCGCCGCGCACGGTGGAAATCAGGCGCTTGTAGTCGGGCAGCGCCGTGAAGTCGGACTCGTCCAGCTCCACCGTCGCGCTGCTCACGCGCCAGAGGAAGTCGCGCTCGGCGTAGACCGCGCCCTGCGGGGCGATGGTCAGTTGCGTCGTCGTGCCGCCGGACCACTGTGTCGTCACGTAGTCGGCAGTCGTCAATACGGTAAACGTAGATTGCATATCCGGTCCTTTCAAAACCCCTCCGGCAACGCCGGAGGGGTTTTCTGTGGTCTTATTCGCCCTCAATCATGGAGACGACCTTGGCAAAGCCCGCGTCCGCCAGCGGCAGCGCACGCTGGAGCAGGACCTCGCCCTGCTTGCGGCACTCCTCGGCGAAGGCACGGTCCTTGAGCGAGCCGATGTTAATCAGCACGTTCAGCCACGCGCCCTGCAGACCGGACTTGAGGCTCAGAAACGCCACGCCCAGGTCGCTGGCGGAGGTGTCGTTGAAGCCGCGCTCAAGAAGCGAAGCGGCCAGCGCGATGCCGTCGGCGCAGAGCTCCATCATCTCCATCGGGGTCCTGGTGCAGCCCTTGAGCCCCTCCTGAATGGCGGCGGAGCGGGCGGCCTTCTCCGCGTCGGTCGCCTTGGGCATGCCGAAGGCGGCGGAGACGACGTTGAACGCCTCGGTGTCGCGGTCCATCACGTCGAGCAGGCGCGCCTTGAGCTCGTTGCCCTTGCCCTCGACCACGGCGGCGTACTCGGCGTAGTCCGCGTACTTCTTGCGGCCCTGCGTCAGATTGCCGACCATGGCGGTCAGCGCAGCGCCGATGGAGCCTTCCAGCGCGGCGACGGAGCCGCCGCCGGGCGCGGGCGCATCGGACGCAACGGTGTCGACGAATTGGGTGACGGTCATATCAGCAAGCTTCATCGTCGGCGCCCTCTTACTGGTTCATGTCAATCAGGTGATATTCCATGACCTGATTCTTGCAGTCGAAGTCCTTTGCCTTGAGGTAGAACTCGGCGCAGTCAATCATCGCCTTGGCGGGGGTCAGACCGACAATCTCGCTCTCGATGACGGTGGTGCCGTAGCGCTTGGCAAGGCTCTGAATCATCTCATAGACGACGTAGAGCGGCGTGTCCTCAAAGTTGACCATGTTCATGGAGACCTGCGCGATGCCGCGGTCCTCAAGCATGAAGCCCATCGCCTTGCAGCTGCGGAAGCCGCCGGAGGAGCCGCGGATGACCTTGGCAATCTTCTTGGCAATCTCCACATCGGAGGTGGCGAGGTTGCAGTTGAAGGCAATCAGCGGCATGCGCGCGCCGATGGCAGTGATGCCGGCGGTGGGGTGAATCTTGCGCTCGCCGTAGTCGGGCGCCCAGTCGGGCTCAAGCAGCTTGGCGGGCATGCCCTCAAACTCGCCCTTGCGGCAGGTGGCGAGGTTGCGGCGCTCGGGACGGGTGGCGCTGTCCTCATACAGGAAGGAGGGGACCTTCAGCTCGTCCCAGATGCGCTGGGCAACGCGCTTGGACATCTCCACGCATTCCTCCACGCTGACGTCCATCTGCGGCACGAAGGGGATGACGTCGGTCGCGCCCATGCGCTTGTGCTCGCCCTTGTGATGGTTCATATCAATGCGCTCGGTCGCAACCTTGGTCAGCCGGAAGGTGACCTCTTCGATTGCGGCGGGGGAGCCGACCAGCGTGAACACGCAGCGGTTGTGGTTGCCGTCGGTCTGTGCGTCGAACAGGGTGCAGCCGGGAACGCTGTTTGCAGCCTCGACAAGCGCGTTATAGGTCGCCTCGTCCTTTTCCTTGCTGCAGCTGAAATTGGGGATACATTCTACGAGCTTGGCCATTTCAGGAGCCTCCTTATAATTGATGATGGTCCTATTATAGCGCCAAATTGCAGCTTCCGTAAACCACAATGTTTTAATTTTTTGTGTGGTGTGCTTTCTTTTTTTTAGTTTTGGGGTGAAAACGCAAAAAATAAAAAAGCGCAAAACAGCTTGCATTGTCCGTGACAAACCGATACAATAGACCATATTACAGATGGAGGGCCACAGTATGTACGAAAGCAAAATGAAATCGGAAGAGACCAATCAGCTGTTCCAGGCGGTCCTCTCTCTCAAGACGGAAGAGGAATGCTACCGCTTTTTTGACGATTTGTGCACCTACAGCGAGATTCTTGCCATGAGCCAGCGCTATCATGTGGCTGAGGAGCTGTACAACGGCA
>JAILRK010000136.1 GCA_024698225.1 Oscillospiraceae bacterium
TCCGCAGCGCGCGGAGCACCGCCGCGCCGTCCGTGCTGCCGCCCGCCATGCCCGCCTGCGCCGGAATGCGCTTGACGACGTCGATGTCCAGCGCACGCGGCGCAACGCCGGTCTCGGCAAAGAACGCGCGCGCCGCGCGGACGGCAAGGTTGCTCTCGTCGCCGGGGATGTCGCCGCAGCGGCAGACGATGCCCGCGCCGTCCGTCAGCGTGACGGTCACGTCGTCGTGCAGGGAGACGCTTTGCATGACCATCTGCAGGTCGTGGTAGCCGTCGTCCCGCCGCCGGAGGATGTCCAGCGTCAGGTTCAGCTTCGCATAGGCCGGTACGGTGAGGCTGTTCATCGAATCCGCCGCGCCTCCACGTAGTAGCGCTTGTCCTGCGCGTGGCCCATGGAGAAGGTCTTGCGCGGCAGCACCCCGTCCGCCATGACGGTTTTGAAGAGCTGGTCCTTCCCCATCGCGGGCAGCAGCAGGCCGACGTTTCCGGGCTTTCTGCCGAGCTGGCGGGTCACCTCGTCGCCGTGGATGTAGTCCACCTCGCCGTCGTGGGTCTTGAGATACTCGTCAATGAACGCCTGCAGCGTGCCCACGGCGAGCTGCACCTTCGGGTCGGGCACGGTGACGAAGCCGTTGTAGCCCTCGCAGGCGACCTCGATGACGTGGCCCTCACCCCTGCCCTCATAGGCGTTCGGGTAAAAGCGCCGGAACGCCGCGTGGAGCTCCTTTGCGTCCACGCCGAAGAGCACGCGGTGGATGGGCTCGAAGCGCAGCGCGTCGTCGTGGTTGTTGACAACCTCGACGAGCGCAAAGCGCGCAAGGGGATTGGCGTCGCCCTGCTCGGCGCGGCAGGCCTTCGCCGTGGCGAGGGAGTGGTTGCCGTCGCCCACGGCGAACAGCAGCGGCGCAACGCCGGAGACGCCGTACTTCCTCTGCATCGCCTCGTCGGTGGCAAGCCCCGCCAGCGCGTCGGCGACTGCGCTGACCTGCGCGTCGGAGAGCCGCCAGCCGCGCAGGTGTCCGCCGCCCGCCATCAAGTCAAAGTCATAGAGCGGCTCCATCTCCGACGTGGCGGCGGTCAGCGGCTCGATGACGGTCTTGTCCGGGTCGTCGATGAGCAGCATGACGTGCGGCAGCTCGATGGGCGCGTTGCGGCGCACCTTGGCGCGCGGCGGGATGCGCTCGAGCACGGTGCCCTCGGTGGCGCGGATGAGCGCGCCGGAGCCGGGCGTGAAGTCATAGGCGTCCAGGTCCGCCATGCCGATGAGCCCGTGGCGCACCAGACCGTCGGACTGCGTGCGCTCCACGTAGACCAGCGCGTCCCTGAGCGTGCGGAACAGGTCGCGGCGCAGATAGTCGTCCATCGTGGCGTTGATGTCGGCAATCCGCCGCTCCACGTCGGGCGCCTTGAGCTCCGCCTCCGGCAGAATCAGCCGCAGGGTCGAGGGCGCGTCGCCCACGGTGCGCTCCACGCCCTCCCAGTACTCCGGCTCGGAGGTGAACTGGTCACAGGCGACGACCGCCCACTTCGTCATGTCTGCGTCCTTTGGCAGAAGGATGTCGGCAGGAGAAAAGCCGAGCTTGCGAAATCGTTCGTTCATCATGTCTCCCTCCCTATGGATGCATGTGTTTGTTTCGTGTCTTCTCTGCAATACTATACAATAAGCGTGCGCCGGTTTCAATGGATTTTGGCAAATTTCTGCCTCCGTGCCCGGATTTGCTCCGCGGTCTTCCGCCCGCGCCTTTTTCGGCGGAAACTGCGCCAACGCCGCTTTACGCGGGGGAAAAACTGTGCTATGCTGAGAAAAACCGTATTTTGGAGGAATTCGCCATGAAATCCAAGGCCGCCGTCCGGCGCATCATCGAGGGGCTCAAGCTGCTCTACCCCGACGCGCTGTGCTCGCTCAACTACAGAAAGGACTACGAGCTGCTCTTCGCCGTGCGGCTCAGCGCGCAGTGCACCGATGCGCGCGTCAACCTCGTGACGCCGGAGCTGTTTGCGCGCTTCCCGACGCTGGAGGCCTTCGCCGCCGCCAGCTCTGAGGACGTGGGCGAGGTCATCCGCTCCTGCGGCTTTTACAACACCAAGGCGCGCGACCTTGTGGAGTGCGCAAAAATCCTCGTCTCGCAGTACGGCGGCAGGGTGCCGGACACGATGGAG
>JAILRK010000177.1 GCA_024698225.1 Oscillospiraceae bacterium
CGAAAGCGGCTTGCCGTCCGAGACCGCGCCGAAGCCCGAGAGCGCGTCGCCGTAGGTTCCGCCGTCGCTGAGTGTGCCGAGCGTAATCTGCGTCTTTGCGGGCGTGCGCGGCGTGAATTTGAAATATGCCTCCAGATGACCGTTGACACCGTGCCTGTCCGTAAGGTCGGCGGCGTCGCTGTTCAGCATGCGTACCGTCGTATCCTCAGTAAAATAGAAATCATCGGTGGTGTCGAGCTTGACGAAGGCGTAGTACACGGAGCCTGCCTCCATCACCGTGTCGTCCGGGATGGCGGTCGTGTAATCGATTTCGTCCTTGAACCACTCCGCCGCGTGCTCCAGCGTGGCGTATTGTTCGTCCTCCGCATAGACGCCTATCGCGCTCAGCGGCGCGCCGACAAGGGGGACGTCTCCTGTGAGACGGATGCAGGGAATGGAGGACTTTCCGTTGCTCACGGATTCCTGATACCCGCATACGCTGCAGGTCCGCACATCGTTCCCGCCGTTTTGTACCCAATCCCCGAAGGTATGCGCGCCGTGGACGAGCGTCGCGCCGCAGACCGAGCAGCTCATGAAATGGTGCGTGGCGTCGCAGGAGAGCTTGTTGGCGTTGTACTTGTGCGAGCATGCAATGCTCTGCGCCTCGGTTTCGACAAAGCCGACGCTGCAATCTGCGGAAAGGCCGGTGATGGGATACGCCGTCCCGAACACCTTGACCACCGTGGTTTTGCTGAACGCATAGGGGAACTTCGCCTCAAGCCGCAGCGTGGCGCGGTAGCTTCCGTAGAGCGCCGTGCCGCAGGGGAAGGCGGCGCCGTCCTTTTCCCATTCGCTCGTGAGCAGCACATTCGCCGTGGCGGAGCACAGCGGCGTATCCGCGCAGAGCTTGCAGCCCTCCGTCAGACTGCCCTTCACCACGACGGAGGAGATGACCGGCGCGGCGACCGTGAGGGGAAGATACCCCGTCAGCACGCCGTCGTTGAGCGTCGCGTCCGCAACCGTCCCGTCGCCCACGCGCACGCTGTCCGCGACGTCGACACACCAGCCCGCCTTCGGCGTAATCGTCACGCGGAGGCGATAGTCCTGCCCGCGGAGGAACGTGTCGCTGCGCTCGGACATTTCCGCCCAGGTCGAGCCGTCCGTCGAGCAGGCTTCAAACGTCAGCGTTGCGGTGAAGGTGTCCTGCTCCACCGTGACGTGCTTCGCCCGGTTTCCGTGCGCCGGCCACACGATGCCGGTCACGCTGTCCGGCAGAGAGATGTCGCCAATCACCTGCTCCGCAACGTGGACCTCGATTGCGTTTTCACTTGTGGTGTAGATGCGTCCGTCTCCCTTTTCCCAGAACTCGCTGGCATGGGCGTAGATGCGATAGGTCGAGCCGCTGCGCATGCCGCCGCTGAGGCTGCGCGCCAGGTCATAGAGGTCAAGACGTCCGTCCGCCGTGAAGTAATACCTGTTGGAAGCG
Source organism: Oscillospiraceae bacterium (assembly GCA_024698225.1). Classification (GTDB taxonomy): domain Bacteria; phylum Bacillota; class Clostridia; order Oscillospirales; family Oscillospiraceae; genus Hominicoprocola. The sequence continues at coordinate 1,466 of JAILRK010000177.1, forward strand.
TTTGCCTCCGCCGTGTAGTCCACCTCCGCCCAGCGTGAGCCGACCTGCTGTATCACGCGCCAGGAGTAAGACATACTGTGCTCGCCGGCGGGGAAATCCCCGAAGCTGTCGTTGTAATACATTGCGTTGGCGTGGACGAGCAGCTCGTGCGTATCCGTGCTGTAGGTCAGCGCGTCGGTGGAGCCGTCCTGTCGCTCGATGCGCGAGCAGCTGTCCTCCAGCGGGGCGGCGGCGACGGTCGCGCCCGTTCCGCTTTGACCGATGGCTTCAAAGGCATCGCTTTCGGCGCTGCTGTAGTCCGAAGAGAAGGCATACGCGCTGTCGTCCACCGTGATGGCGATGCGCTCTCGCATGGCGTGGTTGAACGCACGCAGCGGGAGACCGACCCTGCCGCAGTCGACGTTGACGTAGTACACTTTGTCGTTGAACTTGTCGACGGTGACGTGGTCGTCATACCGGGCGTTGAATGTGCCGGAATAGACAAAGACGTTCGCGCCCCAGGCGACGGAGAAGACGTCGGCGTCGCTTTTTCCATAAAAATCGCCGTCGTTGATGATGGCCGCCGCGCCGTTTTCCAGCCGCACCGCCGCGCAGGTGTACTCCTTCTCGCCGTTGTCGTCAATCGTGAAGCCGCGGCCGTAGAATTCGCCGCCGTTGGCGGTGAAGCGCCCGCCGTCCCGCACGACGACCGCGTTGCCGGGCGTGATGGAGTTGACCGTGCCCGGACTCGTGCCGGAGGAGGCGTATTTCTGCCGGAACGTGTAATATTCGCTCTCGTAGTGACCGGCGGTAATCTCGCCGCTGTTCACAGTCAGGCTGCCGCTCACGTCGAACACGGTCAAGGGGCGGTCCAGAATGATGTCGGTCTGCTCGTTCAGACCGTTCATGCCGGGGATAACGCGGTCATACTGGACCTCACCGCCCCCTGCGCTGTCCTCCAGCGTCAGGCTGTTTCCGCTGTCGATGACAAACATGCTGTAGATGGAGGGCGTGTCGTTGAAGCCGAATTTCCGCTTCAGCAGGTGTCCGTTGAGGTCCAGCACCACGTTGCCCACCACCGAGACCGCGGACGGGCAGTCCTCAATGTCGTTGTTGAGTTTGATGTAGACCTTGGATTTGCACCGGGAGAACATGAGGTTCCGGACGTCCGAGGCATTTTTCAGCAGATAGGGGTTGTACCGCGAGCCGTTCCCCTCCAGCGTCTCGACGGTCAGGTCGGCGCCCTTGCTGTCCATGCCATAGTTGAGAAATCTTATGTCGTCCCGCTGCGTGAAGTTCGGGGACCAGAAGTACTCCACGGAATCGCGATAGATGTGCGTGAACGACTCGCGGTTGTTGTCAAAGGCGCGCAGCGGGAGACCGATGCGCCCGCAGTCGACGCTGAGGTAGTAGGCGATGCCGTTGAACTTGTCCACGGTGACGCGGTCGTCGTAGCGGGCGTAGAAATTTCCCGCGATGACCTGAATGTCCGCGCCGTCGTGGACGGAGAACACGTCGGCATTGCTCTTGCCGTAGAAATCGCCCGCGTAAATCCGCGCCTGCGCGCCGTCGGCAAGGATGACGGCGGCGCAGGTGCTCTCCTTGCCGCGGTCGTTGTCCACGGTAAATCCGCGCCCGTAGTACTCGCCGCCGTTGGCGGTGAAGCGTCCGCCGTCGCGCACGAGCACGGCGGTGCCGGGCGTGACGGAATCGACCCAGCCGGGGCTTGGGCGGCTGTCGAGGTAGTTGTAGCCGTCGGTGTAGGTGTAGTATTCGCTCTCGTAGTGACCCGCCGTAATCTCGCCGCTGTTCACGGTCAGCGCGCCGCGCACCTCGAAGACGCACAGGTTTCGAGACAGAAAGACGTCCGTCTCTGCGTTCGTCTCGCCCATCGAGGGGATGTATCGGTCATAAATGACCTCGCCGCCGCCCTTGGAGTCCCCCAGGGTCAGTTCGGCGTCCGCCTCAATGACAAACAGGCTGAACGAGCTCTTGTTCATGTAGAACGCCAGCTTCGAGCGCAGCGTGCAGCCGTTGAGGTCCAGGCACTTGCTGCCCCGGACGGAGATGGGACCAATCGCGTTTGTCTTTTCGGTAAAGATGTCCGCGCCAAGCCGGAGATAGACGGTCTCGCTCGACGTCGAGCCCAATGCCGAGACGAGCGTAGCGGCGTCGGAGATGACGTAGGGGCGGGCCCACGTGCCATCCTCGACCTCCGTGCCGGAGGCATAGACACCGCTGCCCGCCGGCAGCGCCGCCGACAGAATCGCCACGCTCAGCAGAAGCCAAACCCATTTTTTCATCACAACAAATACCTCCTTTTTCCAATGGCCGCAGGACCCGCTCCGCCGTGCAACGGAGAAAGCGCCCCATTGTTGCATACGACGATTGTACGGGAAATGCGGGCGTTGCACATCAGCCATTCGGATGATTTGCACGGCGTTTGGCAGGAACCGGCGCGGAGAGACGGCGGGGAAGGGCGCCGCGCAGCAAAAAAGAGACCGCGGCGAAGCACGCTTCGCCGCGGTCTCTGTGCGATTGTCTGTGTTACGGGTCGATGATGTGGGGCAGGAAATAGCGCATCTGCTTGTACCACCAGGGCCAGTCATGGTTGACGTCGTAGCCCCAGAAGTCGCACCAGGCGCGGATGCCCTTTTCGCGGAAGATGCGCTCCAGATTGCGCAGGGTGATGATGCCCTCCTCCTCCCAGGCGCCCTGTCCGCAGCAGAGGATGATTTTGCGCTGGTTGTAGAGCGGGATATAGGGGTGGTTGAGGGGCATGTTGGGCAGGAAGCACTCGGGGGAGTTGTCATAGAGCGTGCCATCCATCCAGCCGTGGAAGAAGTAGTTGGAGTTGTACACGCCGGAGAGCGCAATCACGCCCTGAAACAGGTCGGGACGGCGGAAAAAGGTGATGACCGCGTGGTTTGCGCCCATGCTCAGACCCGTCACGGCGGGCATTCTGCCGCTGTGCGTGTGAATCAGCGGCACGACCTCGTCCACGATGTAGTGGAAGTACTGCTCCTGCCGTGCCGAGCGCCAGCTGTTTTCGCCGTGCTCCAGCGACCAGCTTTCCGCGTCCACCGTGTCCACGACGAACAGCTGGACCCGACCGCTGTTGATGTAGTCGGAAATCTGGTCAATCATACCGAAGTCCTCGTAGTTGCGGCACATGGAGTTCTGCGTCGGGAAGCACAGCAGCGGCGTGCCCTCGTGCCCGTAGACCATGACGTGCATCTCGCGGTCCAGAGATTTGCTGTAGTGGGTGATTTGCTCCTGAGTCATAGCGCTGCCTCCTTTATTCAAGCACAAATTTAAAGAACTTCTTCATCTGCTTCTCGGTCTTGAACCGCGCCATGTAGAGATAGCGGCCCATCTGCGGCCAGTCAATCTCCGGCATCTCCTCCTGCATGACGAGGCTGTCCGCGCAGTGCTCCATGACCTCGTCGTGCGTGTGGGCGAAGACGTGCCCGTCCTTGCGGGCGGCGTAGGCGCAGAAATAGCGCTCGTCCGCCTCCGGGAAGCTGCGTGCGTCGTCCGTCACCATCTCGGCGTAGATGCTGTACACGTCGACGGACTGCGCATAGTTCATCATGTCGGGGTCGTGTCCACCGGCGGGGCGC
>JAILRK010000187.1 GCA_024698225.1 Oscillospiraceae bacterium
CTCGACATCAACAACTCCGTGCCCGCGCAGATGTGGGAGGAGCAGATTCGCGGCAAGTACGACTACGCGCTCACCGACACCTTCATGGGCTTCCACTGCGGCAACACGCCCTCGTGCAAGATGTGCGCCGACCGCGCGGTCAAGTACCAGCTCATCCAGCACCGCCTGCTCGAGCCGGAGGGAAGCGAGCCGGACTTCACCCGCGGCACGCTGGAGGGCGACATTGCCCCGGGCGAAATCACCTTCTTCCGCCTCCAGTGCGACAGCGAGGGCACGCTGCGCAGCTACATCGCGCAGGGCGAGGTGCTGCCGGTGGCGACGACGAGCTTCGGCGGCATCGGCGTGTTCGCCATTCCCGAGATGGGGCGCTTCTACCGCCACGTGCTGCTTCAGAAGCGCTATCCCCACCACGGCGCGGTGGCCTTCGGTCACCACGGCAAGGCGCTGTTCGAGACGTTCCGTTTCCTCGGCGTGCAGGACATCGCCTACAACCAGCCGAAGAGCCTGCCATATCCGACGGAGAACCCCTGGGCATAAGCGACGGCACACATACGGGCGGGAGCGGGCGCGGCGCCCGCTCCCGCCTGCGGTCATTGAGGAGGAACGCGTATGATTCATATTCTTGTGGTTGAGGACGACGCAACGCTGAACCGCGCGGTGTGCACCTATCTGAGCGCGAACGGCTTTGAGACGACGGCCTGCCGGAACGTCAACGAGGCCTACGACGCCATGTACGCCCGGATTTACGAGCTGATTATCTCCGACATCATGATGCCCGGCATCGACGGCTTTGCCTTCGCCAAAACCGTGCGCGAGCTGAACAAAACCATCCCGCTGCTGTTCATGTCCGCGCGCGACGACATGGCGGCGAAGCGCGAGGGCTTTCAGCTTGGCATTGACGACTACATCGTCAAGCCCTTTGAGCTCGACGAGCTGCTGCTGCGCGTGCAGGCGCTGCTGCGCCGCGCGCACATCGCGCAGGAGCGGAAGCTGACGGTCGGCAGCCTGACGCTGGACGCGGACGCCATGACCGCGCGCTCGGACGGCGCGGAGATTGCCCTGACGACGCGGGAGTTCAACATCATCTACAAGCTGCTCTCTTACCCGAACAAGACCTTCTCCCGCGCGCAGCTGATGGACGAGTTCTGGGGCGTGGACAGCGACGCGAGCCTGCGCGCCGTGGACGTGTATATCACCAAGCTGCGCGACAAGCTCTCCGGGTGCGAGGGCTTTGCCATCAAGACCGTGCGCGGGCTGGGCTATAAGGCGGTGGTCCTGTGAAGGCGGACCCGCGCATCAACGCAAAGCCCATCACGCGCGGCAGCTATCTCGTGATGTACCTGCTGATGACCTTCGTCTGCACGGCGACGCTGGTGGTGTACGTCAGTCAGGTCGGTATGCCGGAGGACCAGTGGTTTCTGTTCTCCATCGCGGGGCTGGTGCTCGCGCTCAGCGCGCTGGGCTGCGCGGTGTTCTCGCTGGTGCGGCGGCACCTGCTGCGCCCGGTGCGCAGGGTCTCCGAGGCGGCGCAGCAGGTGGCAAAGGGCGACTTCTCCGTGCGCCTTGCGCCCATGCGCCGCGACGGGAAAAAGGACGAGTTCGAGCTGCTGTTCGACGACTTCAACACCATGGTGGAGGAGCTCTCCAGCACCGAAACCCTCAAGACCGACTTCATCTCCAACGTCTCCCACGAGATGAAGACGCCGCTGGCGGTCATCCGGAACTACGCGGAGCTGCTGGAGACCCCCGGCCTGAGCGAGGACGAGCGCGCGGAATACACCCGCTGCATCCAGGACGCGGCGCGGCGGATGACGGAGCTGATTACGAACATCCTGCGCCTCAACCGCATCGAGAACCAGAAAATCACGCCGGAGCGGACGCAGTATGACCTCTGCCGCCAGCTTGCCGACTGCCTGCTGCAGTTTGAGAGCCGCTGGGAGGAGAAGCACATCGAGCCGGAGTTTGACCTGGAGGAGCACGCGCCGATTCGCGCCGACGAGAGCCTGTTGGAGCTGGTGTGGAACAACCTGATGTCCAACGCGCTCAAGTTCACGGCGCCGGGCGGCACAGTCACCGTGCGGCAGCGGACGGAGGGCGGACAGGTGACGGTCTCGTTCACGGACACGGGCTGCGGCATGAGCGAGGCGACGCGCCGCCGCGTGTTCGACAAGTTCTATCAGGGCGACACCTCCCACGCGCAGGAGGGCAACGGCCTCGGCCTCGCGCTGGCAGCGCGCGTGCTCGCCCTCCACGGCGGCACCATCACCGTCGAGAGCGAAGAGGGAAAGGGCAGCACGTTTACCGTGACCCTGCCGTGCGGATAATTTGCCAACGGAAACGGTCCCGCCTGACAAAATTTTGTCGTCATGCGACTCTCCCGCGTTTGTCAGTTCACAGGAGCGCAAGCTGCCCCAAACCCTTGTGGCAAAAGGGTTTGGGGCAGTTTTCTCGCGTTATGGAAGCGTAGTACGGTGCCTGACATTCAGAACCGCCCCTATTGACAAATTGCGCTTGCAAATTTACCTCAGAGGTAAACTTCGACCTTGACGAAACGCGATGTCCGTGGTATGATGAATTAACCTCAAAGGTAAATCCGAAAGAGGGGTGACAGCTTGCGTATCACATACAAGAACAGGAGAATCGAACGGGTTTGTACGAACGCCAAAATGGCGGAGAGAACCTACGGGCGAGAAATGGCCGATAAGATACATCATCGTATCGATGAAATCGATGCTGCAGACACGGTTGAGATGATGATACAGTTTCACATCGGACGATGTCACGCGCTTACGCAAGACAGGAAAGGGCAGTATGCAGTGGATTTGGTTCATCCATACAGACTGGTATTTGAGAAGAAGGGTGACGAAATTCAAATCGCAAACATTCTGGAAATCGTCGATTATCATTAGTGGACAGGACAATTAGTCAAGGAGGCAGCGCTATGGTGAGGAGCCGCAGTTATATTGCAACGCCACCCGGGGCGACAGTGAAAGAACAGTTAAACGACAGAGGGATGAGCCAGAAGGAGTTTGCAGCCAGGATGGATATGTCTGAGAAGCATATCAGCAAGCTCATTCACGGCGACGTGCAGCTTACGCCGGAGACCGCGGTCAGATTGGAGATGGTTTTAGGTGTACCGGCAAAGTTCTGGAATCATCTTGAGGCAATTTACAGAGAGAAGATTGTTAAGGCAGAAGAAGAAAACGCAATGGACGCCGATGCTGAACTGGTCAAACAGATTCCTTACAGCGAGATGGCAAACTACGGATGGGTTCCGAAGACCGGAGAAATGAAGGAAAAGGTGGTCAATCTCAGGAAATACTTCGAGGTGGTTGCGCTATCACTTCTTGGAGATGAACAGATTACAAGGATAGCCTGCAGACGGCTGGCAATTACGGAAAAAAGCGATTTGGCGCTCATGGCGTGGGCGCAGGAGGCAAGGATTCAGGCGCGCGATATCCAAACTGCTCCAATCAACATCAAAGGCTTGACTTCTGCTATGCCGGAGATACGAAAGATGACAGTGCTGACCCCCGAGGAATTCTGCCCGAGGATAAAGAACGAGCTTGCGGATTGTGGAATCGCGCTGGTGTTCCTTCCGCATCTGAAGGGGTCGTTCCTGCAAGGGGCGTCCTTTCTGGACGGAAATAAGATTGTCGTTGGGCTGACAACGAGAGGAAAGGACGCAGATAAGTTTTGGTTCAGCCTGTTCCACGAGCTTGCACACGTGATACTTGGGCATGTGGGGCGGCCCGGCGGCACATCGGAAGAGGACGAAACAGCGGCGAACCAATGGTCAGGTGACATGCTCATACCTTCAGAAGAATTTGAACGATTCAGAACTGCTCGGGATTATTCTGAGAGAGGTGTGCTTCAATTTGCAAAAGCACAGGAAATCGCACCGGGGATTCTGGTTGGAAGAATGCAGACAGAAGGAATGATTCCGTACAGCATGCTGAATCATTTGAAAGAGAAATATGAAATAGCCGTATAATGCCGAAGCGGTTCTGCGTGACGTCGTTTGCCATTGCGTGTCAACGGGGACGGTTCCATTTGACAAAGTTTCGCCGTCCTGCGCCGTTCCCGTGTTTGTCAGTTCACAGGAGCACAAACTGCCTCAAACCCGTATGGCAAGCGGGTTTGGGGCGGCTCTCTTCGTTTTTGAAAGCGTAGTACGGCGCCCGGCGGTCGATGGGTCAGGGGGACGTTTGCTCTGGACCAATGGAGTGAGTTGCCAAACAAAATCCTCCCCGTTGACAATAGGAAACCCCGGTCTTCTGTGGTATGATATAAATGCATAATTATTAAGAAGGGAGCGCATGTATCATGGAACTGTCCAACAAGGCAATTGTCGTCACAGGGGCATCCTCCGGCATGGGAAAGTCCATCGTGGAGCTATTTGTAAAAGAGGGCGCATGCGTGGTTGCGGTCGCCCGCCGTGCGGAGCGTCTGACGGCGCTGGCGGAAGCCCTGGCAGGAGAGGCGGGGAAAATCATTCCGTTTGTCGGCGACGTCTCCAAAAAAGAGGACTGCGAGGCCATGATTGACCGCTGTGTCAGCGCGTTTGGCAAGCTGGACGTGCTGGTCAACAATGCCGGTGTGATGGACAACATGGCGGCAGTCGGCAATTTTTCCGATGAGAAATACGACTACGTCATGGGCGTCAACGTATACGGACCTCTGGCAGCCATGCGTAAGGCAGTGAGCGTTTTCCGGGCACAGGGCAACGGCGGGAACATCATCACGGTGAGCTCGCTCGGCGCGCAGCATCCGGTGGCAGGCGTGATATACTGCGCTGCGAAGGCGGCCATCAATGCGGCGGTGCGCCATACGGCGTTCAACTACGCAAAGGAAGGAATCCGCTGCAATGCCATTGCCCCGGGCGCCGTCGCCACGGAGATCGGCAGCGCGATGGGCACCCCGGACATGGACGGCTACGGACGCATTCAGCCGCTCGTGAAGCTCAGTCCCGCCACGGGCAAGGGCGAGGACATCGCAAGCGTTGCGCTCTTCCTTGCCAGTGACGCGTCCGGCTTCGTCAACGGTCAGATCATCGGCGCGGACGGCGGCTGGAGCGCCATGTAAGCAGCGCCGCAGCACGGACCCGCGCGGCGGACAGACAAAACAGGGATGCGACACCGCCTTGCGGCGGCGATGCATCCCTGCTTTCTTTTTATTGCCGTGTCAGAGGAAATTGGCGAACACGGAGGCGCCGAGCACGGTGAGCAGACCGGAGACGACGATGGCGAGGCTGCTCATCGCGCCCTCCAGTTCGCCCCACTCCATGGCGCGCGCCGTGCCGATGG
>JAILRK010000236.1 GCA_024698225.1 Oscillospiraceae bacterium
CAGTTCGGTCAGCAGGGCGGCATGATGGGCGGCATGAACGGCCAGATGCCCCAGTTCGGCCAGCAGGGCGGCATGATGGGCGGTATGATGGGCCAGATGCCCCAGTTCGGCCAGCAGGGCGGCATGATGGGCGGCATGATGGGCCAGATGCCCCAGTTCGGCCAGCAGGGCGGCATGATGGGCGGCATGATGGGCCAGATGCCCCAGTTCGGTCAGCAGAACGTCATGATGTTCTGAGTTGCAGTGGCGGCACGACCGTCTGAGACATTCCCCACAGACAAAAGCGCTCTCTTCGGCACGCCGGTCCCCACATCCGCTCCGGCTGCCGATACCGCAGACCTCCCGAAGCCCCTCCCGGCTTCGGGAGGTCCTTTTGCGGTTTGCTCACAGCACGTAAAGATGCTCGTCCCGGTCCGGCAAATCCGGCAGGTCCTGCGGCGCATCGGTCTGGCGCGCGTACGCCCGGGGATTGAGCCCTACGCTCTGCCGGAAGACCCGCGCAAAATAGTTGGCATTGGCAAAGCCGCAGGCATCGGAGACGAACTGCACCGTATGCGTTCCCTGCCGCAGCAGGATGCAGGCGTTTTCAATACGCACCTGATTGAGGTATTTTCCCGGCGTCACGCCGGTCTCCTTGAGAAAGCAGCGCGTCAGATACGCCTGACTCACCTCCAGCCGCCCCGCCAGCTCGCCGATTCCGTCCAGAAAGGCGTAGTCCTGGCGGATGGTGTTCAGCGCTGCCTCCACCACATAGGGCAGGCTGCGCTGCCCGGCAGGTCCCGCGCTGCCCGTTCCTGCCAGCGCCATCAGCAGCGCGTACGCCGCCTCCGAGGCCTCCTTTGCCGACACCTGCCGGTGCGCACGCGCCAGGAGCAGGCGCAGCATCCGCTCCACCGCCTCACCGCCGCGCGCGAAGAAAAGCCCGCCCTCCCGTCTGCTGCTGTCAAACACCCGGTCCGCCGCCTCGCCGCGCAGCACGATGAGGCCCAGCGCGCCGTCCTCGGTCGGAAGCAGGGACAGCTCCTCCCTGCCCTCCAGCACGGCAGCCTGCCGCGGTTCCAGCGGCCACGCCTGGTCCCCCGCCGCAACGCGCAGCGCACCGTGCAGCGGCGCGGCGACGCGCCACACACCGAACTCCGCGGGAAGTGCACGGATGCTCCCCGCACGCAGCGGCAGCACCTGCGCCTGCGAAACGCCCAAAAGCCCCGAGAGAAATTCTCCCGGGGCTTCCAGCGTAACGGACCTGAATTGTTCTGCGGTGAGGCTCATCAGTGGACGATGGCCTGCTCGGTCTCCTTGTCGAAGAAGTGCGCACGCTCCATCTCGATGGGCACCTTGATGTTGCCCTCCTCGGGCTTGTCCATGTAGGAGGGCATGCGGACGATGACCTTCTTGTCGCCGACAAAGACGTAGAGGTTGCTCTCCGCGCCCAGCAGCTCGCAGAAGTCGACCTTGGCGGACATGCCGTTGCTGCTCGTGAGCTCGGCGAAGGGCAGGAAGTCCTCGGGACGGATGCCCATGATGACCTCTTTGCCGACGTAGGGCTTGAGCGCGTCGTACTTGAAGGCGGGAATCTCAATCTTGTCCTCGCCCAGAATGGCGAAGAGCTTGCCGCCGTCCGCCGCAATGGTGACGTCCAGGAAGTTCATCTGCGGGGATCCGATGAAGCCCGCGACGAAGAGGTTGCACGGCGTGGCGTACAGGACCTTCGGCGTGTCGTACTGCTGGATGATGCCGTCCTTCATGACGACGATGCGGTCGCCCATGGTCATGGCCTCGGTCTGGTCGTGCGTGACGTAGACGAAGGTGGTGTCCAGGCGGCGGTGCAGGCGGGCAATCTCACTGCGCATGGAGGTACGCAGCTTCGCGTCCAGGTTGCTCAGCGGCTCGTCGAGAAGGAAGACGGACGGGTTGCGGACCATGGCGCGACCCAGCGCCACACGCTGTCTCTGACCGCCGGAGAGCGCCTTGGGCTTGCGTTCAAGCAGATGCTCCAGGTCGAGAATCTTCGCCGCCTCGTGGACGCGGCGGTCAATCTCGTCCTTGGGGACGTTGCGCAGCGTCAGGCCGAAGGCGATGTTCTTGTAGACGCTCATGTGCGGATAGAGCGCGTAGTTCTGGAACACCATGGCGATGTAGCGGTCCTTCGGCGGAATCTGGTTGACCAGCCGGTCGCCGATGTAGAGCTCACCGGTGGAGATGCTCTCCAGACCGGCAATCATACGCAGCGTGGTGGATTTACCGCAGCCGGAAGGACCGACCAGAATGATGAATTCCTTGTCTGCAATCTCAAGATTCAGATTGGGGACGACGGGCTTTTCTGCGCCGTCATAAATCTTGGTAACGTTTCTGAAGCTGATGGAAGCCATTTCATTTCCTCCCGTTTGTCTCGTGCCGCGACGGCACTGTTTTCTGTATCACAGAATAGCAGTTTCCGCCGGAAATGGCAAGCCTAAATTTTTGACAAATGGATACTTTTTTGACCTATCACATGCTTCTGCTCCAAGCATGTCAAAGAACCGCCGTTGCGCAGAAACATTTTTGACCGCTCTGATGACCGGCGTGCCGAAAAAGCCGCGGGGCGCCTTCGCACACGATACGAATGCGCCCCGCGGTCATTCCGCGCGTCAGCGTCTGCGCCTGCGCTTGCCCGTCTGCTTTGGCTTGTCCTCGCCCAGAATGTCCTCGCGCCGGTTCCAGTTGGGGTCGGAGAAGCGGCTCTCCTGCACCATGAGGTCCTGCTCCTGGTGCTCCTCGTCGGTGAAGATGGCGCCCTCGGCTCTCTCGCCGCTCTTGCGCCTGAGCATCTCCGGCCCGAACTTCAAAAACGCCTTGCGGAAAAAGAAGCTGTCCAGATAGGCCACGAGCGCAAAGCCGCAGACCGCCCAGAGGTAGGTGAAGACGTCCACCGCGGCGGGGTTCATGAAAAAGCTGATGTAGACCGCCGCCGCAATCAGCAGGATGCTCAGCAGCGTCCAGGGCAGCGCGCCCACGCTCAGCAGCCAGGCGTTGCGGATGGTGTTTTTCACCGTGTTCTCATAGCGCGCCTGCAGCGGGAAGAGATAGAGCGCGCCGAACAGGAAGACCAGCAGCAGCACGTAAAAGGTGACCATATAGACCCGCGCATAGCCCGCCGCCATGCTCCGGACCACCCAGTAGTACGCGCCGAGAAAGGCGAGCACCAGCAGGCAGAACAGCCAAAGCAGCGTTGCCTGCCCGAAGTTCCGCCGAAAGGCGACCCAGAAATCCCGGAAAATCAGCCCGTCGTCCTTCTCCTCGTCATAGACCAGCTCCTGCATGCAGGTGAACAGCGCCGTGAGCGAGGCGCCGACGGTGATGACCGGCAGGCAGAACAGGCAGAACATCAGGTTGCAGATGACGATGTCCGCCAGCTTGCCCAGGGCAATCATCAGCGGTCCGTTGTGGTCAAAAATTCTCATGGTTTCTCCCTCCGGGTTGCAGCGCGGCGCAGCGGCGCCGCCGGAACGAGGACAGGGACGCCGTTGTCACGGCGTCCCTGAACGGCTCGTGTGTTCTGTTTACTTGATGGCGCCCTGCACCATACCGTCCATGATGTGCTTCTGTGCAACCAGGAAGATGACAATCATCGGAATCATGGCAAGCAGCGCCGCGGTCAGAATCATGTCCCAGGACTTCACGAAGGAGCCCACGAACGCCTGCACCGCGACGGGCAGGGTCTTGTTCGGGTTGCTCTGGCCCAGCAGGATGGAGGGAAGCAGATAGTCGTTCCAAATCCACATGCCGTTGAGGATTGTGACGGTCACAATCGTCGGCTTGAGCAGCGGGAAGATGATGCGGAAGAAGGTGCCCTCGGGCGAGCAGCCGTCGATGGCGGCGGCCTCCTCCAGCTCATAGGGGATGCCCTTGATGAAGCCGGTGAGGATGAACACCGTCATGGCGCCGCCGAAGCCGCAGTAGGCGAAAATCAGTCCGGGCAGCGTGCCGTTCATGCCCAGGCCCACGAACTTGCCCACTTCACGGAAGGTGGCAATCAGCGGAAGCATAACCACCTGGAAGGGGATAATCATGGAGGAGATGAAGACCATGTAAATCGCGGTGGACCACTTGGTCTTGTTGCGGCAGATGACCCACGCCGCCATGCCGCCGAACACGGCGAGCAGGAACAGCGAAATCACCGTGACCACTGCCGAGGAGCCGAACGCGTGCCAGAACACGAAGTTCTTGTTGTTGACGACCGCGTTCACGTTCGACAGGAAGGTCTGCAGGCTTGCGCCCGCGGTGGAAATCGGGTCGGAGACGATGGCGCTCTGCGTCTTGAAGGAGTTGAGCACCACCAGCACGAACGGGAAGAGGATGTACGCCGCCAGAAGAACGGCAATGACCGTCAGGGTAATGGCGCGGGATTTTGACATTTTCATTACATCTCGACCTCCTTCTTGTTGGAAATACGCACCTGGACAAGGGAAACGCACGCCAGGATGATGAAGAAGAGGATCGCCTTCGCCTGCGCGTAGCCGTACTGGTCACGGGCAAACGCGGTGTTGTAGATGTTCAGGGCAATCATCTGCGTACCGTTCGACAGACGCGCGCCCATGAAGTTTCTCACCGTGCCGACGCCGTTCGTCAAGGCGAGGTTGACGTCGAACTGCTTGAACGCGGAGGTCAGGGTCAGGAAGGTGCAGATGGTGAAGGTGGCGGCAATCATCGGAATCTTGATTTCGAAGAGCGTCTTCATGTCGCTCGCACCGTCAATCTGCGCGGCCTCAAGCACGTCCTTGGGAACGGTGGCAAGACCGTTGATGTAGATGAGCATGATGTAGCCGGCGTACTGCCAGATGTAGACGACGATGATGGCGATGAACGCCGTGTTCGTGGTCGCCAGCGCGGAGTGCGGGGAGTTGAGCAGCTTGGTCAGCACGTTGGAGAAAATGAACTGCCAGATATAGCCCAGAACGATACCGCCAATCAGGTTCGGCAGGAAGTAGGCTGCACGGAAGAAGCCCACGCCCTTGAGCTTGGTGGTGCACAGCAGCGCCAGCAGGAACGCCACCAGGTTCACCATAATCATGTTGATCACCACGAACAGCACGGTGAGCAACAGCGACCAGATGAACGCGGGCTCTTTGAACATGGCGGCGTAGTTTTCAAAGCCGACCATCCGCGTGTAGGAGACGCCGTTCCAGTCCGTGAAGGAGTAGAACACGCCGACGAACATCGGGATGATGACCGTAACCGCAAAGGTAAAGAGCAGGGGAAACAGGAAAATGAAATTGATGATGGCGCGGTGGTGCAGGACCGTGGGGATGTAGTACAGGCCCGCCAGAATCAGCAGCGCACCCAGCACCAGAAACAGGCCGCGCAAGGCAATCTTGACGGAGCCCATGTTGACGACGAGATAGGTTTTGGTAATGTCCATCCAGAGGGCAGCGACCATCAGGACCGCGCCCAAAAGCAGGAGCACCAGCGACAGTATCTTCTTGCTGGAATTGTTATCATTCATATTTCAGAACGCTCCCTCTCATTTCTCAGATTCGGTTGACAACCGGAAAAGCAAGGCGGGGCGGTGGGTTGCGCCGCCGCCCCACCTTGTTTCAGTCAGGATTAGCCGCAGTAAGTGGGAATCACGGAAGCCATGGCCTCGACGAAGCTCTCGACGGTCTCAGTGCCCATGGCGAAGTCCTGGAAGATGGCGCCGGTGCCGTCCTGCGCCATGTTGGAGGGCTGACCCATCCAGTGCCAGGCAGAGGTCTTGCCGGCAGCGGCGTACTCGGACACGGGGCCCGCAAACGGGTCGTTGGCGACGACGGTGCAGCTCTTGAAGGGGCTGACGCAGCCGGCTTCCTGCACCATGATGGCCTGGCCCTCGGGACCGGCAATCCAGTTGAGGAACTCCTCAGCCTCGGCAACGTTGCCGTCCTTGTAGACAGCCCAGTGGGAGGGAGCGTTGGTCAGGATGGTGTCGATGCCGTCCTCGAAGCAGTAGGGAACGTAGCCGCACTCGAAGTTGCCGGCAGCGGCGTACTGGTCCTTATACTGGTTGGTCAGGGAGGAGCCAATCCAGGAGCCCTGGGTCACGAAGGCATACTTGCCGGCGGCGAAGCCGGAGACCTGCATATCGTAGTTGCCGGAAATCAGCAGGGCGGGGTCGGAGTACTGGTTGAAGAGGTCGACCATCTCGGCGAAGTGGGTGAAGCGCTCGGTGTCCAGCTTGCCCTCGTTCATCATCAGGTCGAAGTAGGTGGTGTCGTCACGGGCAAGGCCGGCGTCGAGATACTGACCGAAGAGGTGCTGGCCGGTGGACCAGTACAGCTCGGTGGCGTTGGCGCAGTAGCCGATGACGGCGGTGATGCCGAGCTCGTCCTTCTTGGCGTCGATGGCCTCGAAGGCAGCCTTCATGGAGGCGGGGCCGGTGATGGAAGCGGGGTCAACGCCGGCCTTCTCAAGGATGCTCTTGTTGTAGGCAAGACCGATGGCCTCGGTGGTGTAGGGGAAGCCAACGACAGCGCCGGTCTCGTCGACGAAGGCGGCGTCGGTGTCGGCAGCCCAGGCCTGGTCGGCCATGTCAACGACCATGCCGGACCAGTTGGCGAGGTCGGGCGCACCCTCGAAGACGAAAATCTCGGGCATGTTGCCGGCCTGGTAGTACTGCTTCAGCGTGGCCTGCAGGTCAACGCCGCCGCCGAGGGACTCGACCTCGACGTGCTTGCCGGTGGCGGCCTCATAGGCCTCGGCGGCATGGTTCAGGGGCTCGGCGATCTCGATTTTGCCGTTGAACAGGCGGATGCCGGTGGACGTGGTGGTGGTCTCAGCCGCGGGGGCAGCCTCGCTGCTCGGGGTCTGGGTCTCGGCTGCGGGGGTCTCAGCAGGCGCGCTGCTGGTCTCGGTGCTCACGCCGCAGGCTGCCAGAGCGGCGACCATTGCAAGCGCGAGAACGACTGCAAGAAACTTCTTCATACAATTTCCTCTCTTTATTTGTTTTTCCGGGAAGCCGCTTCCGTCTTCCCAGTAATATAGAATTGTAACATTATATCCGCGCAAAATCAATCATTTTCGTGCGGAGCGACCAATCTGGTCGCTTTGTACAAATATCTGTTGTGCCAATTGTCCCGTTTGCCAATCGGCAACGCCTGTCCCGTCCGCCACTCCGGCAAAAAAGGACGCCCCTCCGGGTGGGAAGGGCGTCCTCAACAGGATGCAGGCTCTTATGCAAGCGTCCGGCTTGTCCCGTTCAGCTTCACCGTGACGGGCGGCCCGCTCACCAGACGGCAGGCGGGACCGCCGGCGTTCATGCACAGCTCCACGCAGCTGCCGCGCACGCGCACGCGGAAGCGGTAGCCCTGCCACTGCGGCGGCAGCACCGGCGTGAAGGACAGCACCCCGTCCCGGAAGCGCATGCCGCCGAAGCCCCGCACCAGCCCGGTCCAGGTGCCCGCCATGTTCGCCATGTGCAGGCCGTCCTTGGTGTTGTGGTGCATGTCGTCCAAATCCAGCCGCGCCGAGGACATGAAGTAGTCATAGGCGGTCCCGGTCTCGCCGATTTCGT
This sequence comes from Oscillospiraceae bacterium, assembly GCA_024698225.1. Lineage (GTDB taxonomy): Bacteria > Bacillota > Clostridia > Oscillospirales > Oscillospiraceae > Hominicoprocola. The sequence continues at coordinate 7,526 of JAILRK010000236.1, forward strand.
TTGCCAGCAGGGAGAACACCGCCATGGAGAGGCTGGAATCGTGGGTCGTGACACTGTCGTAGAAGAAGAAGTTTTTCCGCTTCTCCTCCATCGTCCAGCGCTCGCCGTACTGGGTCATCGCCAGAATCAGGTCCGCCTGCTTGCACACGAGGCCGCGGTAGATGTTCAGCCCGTGGTAGTGCATCAGCAGCGGGTGCCGCTCGGGGGGAATCGTGCCCAACGGCCAGGGCCTGCGCTCCAGAAAGCCGTCGTCCTGCGGCACGATGCCGTCGTGCGGCGCGGGATAGTACATCTTCTCCGCCGCGGCGCGCCACGCCTCCGCCTCCTCGGGGCGGAAGTCCAGCGCCGCGCACAGCCGCGCATAGTCCGCGCTCCGCTCACGCTGCAGGCGCTCCATCGCCGCCGCCGCGCCGCGCAGCGTCTCCTCCGCCACGCAGTTGGTATACACGTTGTTGTTGACCATGACGTTGTACTCGTCCGGTCCGGTCACGCAGTTGAGCACGAAGCGCCCGTCCTTTGCGGCGCTGAAAAAGCCCAGGTCGTAAAACAGGCGTGCGGTCTCCACCAGCATCTCCGCGCCGCAGTCGGCAAGGAAGTCCGTGTCCTGCGTCGCGTCCAGATACGCCAGCACCGCGTGGGCGACGTCGCCGTCGATGTGATACTGCGCCGTTCCCGCCGGGAAGTAGGCGCTGCACTCCTCGCCGTCGATGGTGCGCCAGGGGAACAGCGCGCCCTTGGGGTGCCCCATCTCCCGCGCCCGCGCGCGCGCCTGCGGCAGCGTGGCATAGCGGGATTCCAGCAGCTTCCGCGCCAGCGCCGGGTCGGTGTACAGGAACACGGGCAGGATGTAGGCCTCGGTGTCCCAGAAGGTGTGGCCCTCATAGCCCTCGCCCGTCAGACCCTTGGCGGCGATGTTGGTCCTGCCGTCGCGTCCGGCGGACTGGTAGATGTGGAAGAGGTTGAAGCGAAGCCCCTGCAGCAGGGCGTCGTCTCCCTCAATCGAAAGCCCGGCGCCCTCCCAGAAGGCGTCCAGCGCCGCCTGCTGCTCGGTGCACAGCGTGGCAAAGTCCGGGGCGGCGTGGCACAGGGCGCGCGTCTGCTTCGCCGGGGCGGCGTCCTGCCCGCGCTGCGCCTGATAGCAGATGCTCTTCTCCAGCGTCAGCCCGGTGCCCGCCGTCAGGCGCTGCTCGGCGCTCCACAGCGCGGCGGCGTCCTCGGTCCGGGCGCTGCCCGCCACGCCGCGGTGCTCCACCGCGCAGCAGACGACAAAGCCGCTGCGCTTGGTGCGCTGCTCCATATAGAGCGTCTGCCCCTCCGCCTCCACCGCGCCGGGCGTGAGGCTCCGGTCCTTGCCGGCGGCGTTGCGGGGGTCGTTGGGGTCGCCCTCGGCGACCACCGCAGGCGCCAGCGGGCTGCACACGCACAGCGTGCACGCGCCCGCAAGGCAGCTGACCTTCAGTGAAACGGCGGCAAGCGCCGTCCGGCGCAGGCTGACCAGGCGCGCGCTCTCCACGCGCAGCACCGCGCCCGCGCGCGTGTGCCAGACGAAGCTGCGGCGCAGCGTGCCCGCGCGCAGGTCCAGCACCCGCCTGTGCGCCTCCACCGCGGAGGTCCCCAAGTCCAGGCGCTCTCCGTCGGCAAAGAGCAGCAGGCTCTTCGCGTCCATGACGTTGCAGATGGTCTCGTGATTTTTGGCATAGCCGTAGGCCTTTTCCCCGTACACAATGGGCTCGCTGTCAAACACCCCGTTGAGGAAGCTGCCCTGTATGGTCTCGCTCCCGGCGGCGCTCCCCTCCTCCAGGTTCCCGCGCATGCCGATGAACCCGTTCGCCAGCGCAAAAACGGACTCGTTCTCCCGCAGAGTGCGCGGGTCAAAGCCCTCCTCGACAATCTCCCAGGGCGTGTAGGCAAATTTTGGCTGCATCGTCTCTTCTCCTCTCCCTGTCGTTCAGTCCACGCAGCGCAGCAAGTCCGAAAAGCTGCCGAGGTTGTACTCGGCAAGCCCGCCGGACACCGCGTCCCCGATGGCGGCGGCGTCCATCCCGGCGGCATGCGCCGCCTGAATGCCTGCCACCGCGTCCTCCACCACCAGGCAGTCCCGCGGTGCCAGCGCCAGATATTCGGCGGCCTTGAGGAAGACCTCCGGGTCGGGCTTGGAGCGGGTGATGTTGGTGCCGTCGGATATTTTGTCGAAGTAGTCCCCGAGCCCGATGCGCTCGAGAATGAACTTCGTGTTCTTGCTGGACGAACCGATGCCCAGCAGCAGGCCCTTCGCGCGCAGTGCGTCCAGCGTCTGCTTCACCTCGTCGGAGAGGTCCGCGGGGCTCATCTGCCGCAGCAGCGCGCGATAGGTGTCGTTCTTCTCCTCGGCGGCGGCGAGCTTTTCCTCCGCGCTGAGCGTGCCGTCATAGCGCTCGAGCACAATGTCCAGGCTCGCCATCCGGCTCACGCCGCGCAGACGGTTGTTGATGCTCTCGTCAAAATAGATGCCCAGGCGGTCGGCAAGCGCCTTCCACGCCAGATAGTGATAGTGGTCGGTGGAGCAGATGACGCCGTCCAGGTCAAACACAATGCCTTTGTACTTCATAAATGCACGCCTCCTTGCCCTGCGGGCAGGCAGATTTGCCTCATTATAGCAAAGGCCTTTCCGGGGCGCAAGAGCGCCGCGGCAAAAAAGCGTGCTTCTTTTCGCGCTCCTGGACAAAGGACTGCTCAATGGTTGAAAAAGGAAGTCCGGCTGCGCGCCGGACTTCCGAATTCGCTCTGTTTCGTTTTGTATGGAACCGCAGCAAACGACGGAACAGCGTTTGCGGCAAGCGGATTACTCCTTGACGTAGCTCACGTGCAGCAGCTCGTGCGCCTTGTGCTCGCCCATCTCCTCCAGCATCCGCATGACGACGGGGTTGCGCTCGGCGCGCTTGAAGGACGCGGAGTGGTCCG
>JAILRK010000029.1 GCA_024698225.1 Oscillospiraceae bacterium
CGCGGATCGTGACGCAGTTGTCCGCGGGCTTGTCACCGTAACCCACGGTGTCGAAGTCGAAGGTGATGCAGTACGGCGTGCCGATCTCGTCCTCGCGGCGATAGCGCTTGCCGATCGAGCCGGCCTCGTCGTAGTCGACCATGAACTCCCTGGAAAGCTCCTGATACAGCTCCATCGCGGGGCCGGTGAGCTTTTCCTTCTTGGAAAGGGGCAGGATTGCCGCCTTGTAGGGCGCGAGGAACGGGTGCAGGTGCAGCACGGTGCGCACGTCGTCCTTGCCGTTCTTGTCCTGGCCGACGACCTCCTCGTCGTACGCGTCGCACAGGAACGCCAGCGCCACGCGGTCGCAGCCGAGCGACGGCTCGATGACGTAGGGGATATAGTGCTCGTTCGTCTCGGGGTCGAAGTAAGTGAGGTCCTTGCCGCTCGCCTCCTGATGACGGCCGAGGTCATAGTCCGTGCGGTCGGCGATGCCCCACAGCTCGCCCCAGTCGGTGAACGGGAAGGCGTACTCGATATCGGTGGTGGCGCGGGAGTAGAACGCGAGCTCCGCCGGCTCATGGTCGCGCAGTCTCAGGTGGCTCTTGTCGATGCCGAGGCTCAACAGCCAGTTGGTGCAGTAGTCTTTCCAGTAGGCGAACCACTCAAGGTCGGTGCCGGGCTTGCAGAAGAACTCGCACTCCATCTGCTCGAACTCGCGCGTGCGGAAGGTGAAGTTGCCGGGGGTGATCTCGTTGCGGAACGCCTTGCCGACCTGGCAGACGCCGAAGGGCAGCTTGCGGCGCGTGGTGCGCGCGATATTCGCGAAGTTGACGAAGATGCCCTGCGCCGTCTCGGGGCGGAGATAGACGGTGGAGGAGCTGTCCTCCGTGACGCCGATGGCGGTCTTGAACATGAGGTTGAACTTGCGGATGGGCGTGAAGTCATGCTTGCCGCACACGGGGCAAATGACGTTCTCGTGCGAGGCGATGAACGCGTCCATCTCATCGAAGGTCATCGCGTCGGTGTTGACGTCGGGGAACTCCTCGCCGATGAGCTTGTCCGCGCGGCGGCGCGCCTTGCACGCCTTGCAGTCCAGCAACGGGTCGGAAAAGCTCGCGACATGGCCCGTCGTGACCCAGGTGGTCGGATTCATGATGATCGCGGCGTCAAGCCCCACGTTATACGGGCTCTCCTGCACGAACTTCTTCAGCCACGCCTTCTTGACGTTGTTTTTGAACTCCACGCCCAGCGGACCGTAGTCCCAGCTGTTCGCGAGACCGCCGTAGATTTCGCTGCCGGGGAAGATGAAGCCGCGGTTTTTGCAGAGGCTGACGATGGAATCAAAATTCTTCTTGCTGTGTTCCATGGTTGTTTTGCTCCTTTATTCTATACTCACCGGATGTGAGCATTGATTGTCGTAACGCAACAGCGCTATTTTATATAGATTGCCGCCCTTTGTCAAGCGCGGCGAAGTCCGTCGAAACCCGTCGAACGGTTTTTGTTGCAAAATTCGCGTTTTTATGCTATATTTTGCCTGTCAAGTCCAGTAAATAAGTATTGTCTGCATTTTTTATGCTACGGATTCACGCCGTAAGGAGGGCCGTCAAATGGAAGTCTATCAGGATCTGTACTATCAGCTTTTCGCCGCTGTCGCCGACGCGGTGGAGTCGTTGGAGGCAAACGAACCGCTCGCCGCCAGACGCGCGCTGGTCGCCGCCATGCGTGCCGGAGAGGAGCGTGTTATCTCCGCCGGAGAGTGAGGAAAAGGGCTGAAAAACGGAAAAGCACCGCCATGCGGCGGTGCTTTTTGTTTGCCCATCAATTCATGGCATTGAGCTTCAGCGTCAGCGCGCTCTTCTTGTGCGCGGCGTTGTTCTTGTGAAGAATGCCCTTCGCAACCGCCTTGTCCACGGTCTTGACCGCGACCTTGTAAGCGCCCTCGGCCTCGGTGCGATTGCCCTCCGCAACTGCAGCGTCAAACTTCTTGAGCATCGTCTTGAGCGCGCTGCGATCCGCTCTGTTGCGCGCATTGCGCACCTCGGACAGCTGCACACGCTTCTTGGCAGACTTAATATTCGGCAAACCAAACACCTCCTCCGAATACGAGCTACGATGGGTTTCCACCGTGCAGATTGGTATTTTAACAAAGAATGCAGAGAATTGCAAGTATTTTTTTTGCTTTTTCCCGATTTTTTTGTGTGAAACAAGACATGGCGGCGCTTTGCGTGCCGAAGCACAATATTTTGTGGGGCAATCGCGCGCCGCCGCCCGCGCTCTCAGGTGAGGAAGGCGACAATCAATCCGCCGCGCTCGGCGTAAAAGCTGTCCAGCCCGCGCGTGGGGCGGATGGAGATGGGCGCGTCCGCCCAGTGTCCGTGGATGACGTCGCGCAGGCGGACCGCCATCGGGTGGTTCATGCAGTGGCTGATGGCGAGCTCGCCGCCCTGATAGCCGCACAGCTCCAGCTCCTCGATGATTTTGGACACGACGCCCGCCGCGCCGCGCGTGGTGCCGCGGATGGCGATTTCGCCCTTCTTATCGCCGATGCCGATGCCCCACATGCCCAGCTTGTGCGCGATGAAGCCGACAATGCGGTTCATGCGCCCGTTTTTCACCAGGTTGTTGAACGACGAGAGCGCGAACACCGTGTGCATCCGGTCAATCAGCGCGTTCGCCTCGACCTCGATGGCCTCAATCGAGTGTCCGGCGGCAATCCACTCGCGCAGCTTCTCGATGCACAGCACCATGCCCGGTCCGGTGGAGCGGGTGTTCAACACGATGACGGAGGCCTCGGGGTCCTCCTCCAGCGCGAGCGTGCGCCCGGACTGCGCGCTGTGCAGGCTGCCCGAAAGCGCGCCCGAAATCGTCAGCGCGACGCAGTGCTTCGCCCCGGCAAAGGCCGCCGCCCAGTCGCCCGGGCTGGGGCAGGCGGTGCGCGCCGCCTTCTC
>JAILRK010000074.1 GCA_024698225.1 Oscillospiraceae bacterium
AAAAGAGAGTGAGGACACATAACCATGCGTATTGCTGTTTTGGGGCACGGCGTCATCGGCAGGCATGTCTGCGCCACCCTGGAGGCTTCCCCCGCGCACGAGCTGAAATGGATTCTGGAGCGCCCGGGTCTGGACACCGAGCCGAAGATGACCTCCGACGTGGGAAAGATTCTCAGCGACCCCGAGGTCGAGCTCGTCTGCGACATCCTGCCCGGCACCCATCCCTCCTATGAATATATGAAGATGGCGCTGGAGGCGGGCAAGCACGTCGTCACGGTGAACAAGGCGGCGCTGTGCTTCGGCTTCAAGGAGCTCGTCGAGCTGGCGGAGCGCAACGGTCTGTTCCTGCGCTACGAGGCGGCGTGCGGCGGCACCATCCCCGACATCGCCGAGACGCTCAAGCTGGCGCAGACCAACGAGATTGAGGCCATCTACGGCATCATGAACGGCACCACGAACTTCATCATCGACAAGATGAACCGCGAGGGCGCGGAGTTCGAGCCGACGCTCCGCGAGGCGCAGCGGCTGGGCTATGCCGAGGCGGACCCCACCGCCGACCTCAGCGGCTTCGACGTGAAGAACAAGATTATCATCATCTCCAACACCGCCTACAAGTGCTACTGCACCAGCGAGTTCCCGATGTGCGGCATCCAGCACCTGACCAAGGAGCTTCTCGACGACTTCGCCAGACAGGGCAAGACCGTCAAGCTCTTCGGGCTCTCCGTGCGCCGCGGCAACCGCTACGCCATCGGCGTTGCGCCGGTGGTGCTGCCGATGACCGCGCTGGAGGCGCACGTCCCCACGAACTTCAACCTCTTCACGCTCCGCGCGGACAAGGCGGGCGAGATTAAGCTCTACGGGCAGGGCGCGGGCGGCGTGCCCACGGCGGACGCCGTGGTGCGCGACATCACCGCCATTGCCGAGGCGCCCGCGCGCACGGGCGAGGCGTACTTCTCCCGCCCGATGGTCTACGACCCGAGCCTGCTGTTTGGCAAGGGCTACATCGGCGGCACGGTCAAGGAGGGCACGCTGGATGAGCTGTGCCGTCAGGCGCTCGCCGCCGGTCAGTTCCTCGCCTTCGAGCCGGACAACCTGTAAGCGCAGTTCCGTCAACCAAAAAGGGTATCGCAGCGTTCGTTCTGCGATACCCTTTTTCTGTTGCCTGCGTCCCCGCCGGGCGCGCCCTGCCGCGGCGGTCAGCGCTCCCGCTCCAGCCAGATCATCAGCGCGGCGACGTCCGCGGGGCTGACGCCGCTGATGCGGCCGGCCTGTCCGAGCGAGCGCGGGCGGATGGCGTCCAGCTTCTCGCGCGCCTCAAGGCGCAGGCCGTCGATGGCGGCATAGTCGATGCCCTCCGGCAGCATCCGCCGCTCCAGCCGCGCGAACTCCGCCACCTCCGCGCGCTGCCGTCTGATATAGCCCTCGTACTTGACCGCGATTGCCACGCTCTCGGCCAGCGCCGCGGGGAAGGCGGCGCAGCCGGCGTCGAAGGCGCGCAGGTCGTCATAGCTGAGCTGCGGGCGGCGCAGCAACGAGAGCAGCGTCGCGCCGTCGTGCACCTCCGCCGTGCCGCGCGCGCGCAGCAGCTCGTTGAGCGCGTCGGAGGCGGGCAGGCCCGTGTGCTCGAGCCGCCGAATCTCCGCCGCCACGGCGGCGTACTTCGCCTCGACCGCCGCCAGCCGCTCGTCGCTGACCAGCCCGATGCGGTGCCCGACCGCGGTCAGGCGCTCGTCGGCGTTGTCCTGGCGCAGCAGCAGGCGGTACTCGCTGCGCGAGGTCATCATGCGGTAGGGTTCGTTCGTGCCCTTGGTCACAAGGTCGTCAATCAGCGTGCCGATGTAGCTCTGCTCCCGCCCGAGCAGCAGCGGCGCCTCGCCGCGCAGCTTCAGCGCGGCGTTGACGCCCGCGACAAAGCCCTGCACCGCCGCCTCCTCATAGCCCGAGGAGCCGTTGAACTGCCCCGCGCCGTACAGGCCGCGAATCGCCTTGGTCTCCAGCGTGGGCAGCAGCGCGGTGGGGTCGATGCAGTCGTATTCTATCGCGTAGGCGGGGCGGGTCATCTCCGCGTGCTCCAGCCCCGGCAGCGTGTGCAGCATGGCAAGCTGCACCTCCTCCGGCATGGAGGAGGAGAAGCCCTGCAGATACAGCTCCTCGGTGTGCAGGCCCATCGGCTCGATGAACAGCTGGTGGCGCGCCTTGTCGGGAAAGCGCACAATCTTCGTCTCGATGGAGGGGCAGTAGCGCGGGCCGACGCCCTCGATGACGCCGCAGTAAATCGGGCTGCGGTCCAGATTCTCGCGGATGATGCGGTGCGTCTCGGCGTTGGTGTAGGTCAGGTAGCACACCGCCCGGTTGTCCGGCGGCTCGGTGGTCGAGAACGAGAACGGCAGGGGCACGGCGTCGCCCTCCTGCCGCTCCAGCCGCGAGAAATCGACGCTGCGCGCGTTGATGCGCGGGGGCGTGCCGGTTTTGAAGCGGCGCATGGGCAGGCCGAGCGCCGCGAGCGAGCGCGCCAGCGCGCCCGCGGCGTGCATGCCGTCGGGGCCGCTGTCCTCGATGCACTCGCCGATGATGGTGCGCCCGGCGAGATAGGTGCCCGTGGACAGGACGACGGCGCGCGCCTCGTACACGCCGCCCGTCGCGGTGACGAGGCTGTGCACCGCGCCGTCCGCCACGCGCAGCGCCACGACCTCCGCCTGCCGCACGGACAGGTTCTCCTGCCGCTCGAGCGTGTGCTTCATGACCTCCTGATAGCGCCGCCGGTCCGCCTGCGCCCGCAGCGACCACACCGCCGGGCCCTTCCCGCGGTTGAGCAGCCGGTACTGGATGCAGGCGCGGTCCGCCGCCTTCGCCATCTCGCCGCCGAGGGCGTCCAGCTCGCGCACCAGATGCCCCTTGCCCGTGCCGCCGATGGCGGGGTTGCAGGGCATGTTGCCCACGGCGTCCAGATTGATGGTGAAGCAGATGGTCCGCAGCCCCAGCCGCGCGGCGGCAAGCGCCGCCTCAATGCCCGCGTGCCCCGCGCCGACGACGGCGATATCGTATTGTCCGGCAAGAAATTCCCTCATGCTGACTTGTTCCCTCTTCCCGAAAAGCTCGTGTATACGCCGCGCCATGGCGGGCGGCAGCGCCGTTTTCACCGATTTTACCACAGCGCGCACCCGACATACAATAGCAAATCCGACAGAACTTGGCGCAGCACGCTATTTTTCTCTCGGTTTTGCTTGCCTTTTGCGCGGGAGCATGATACTATTTTGTGGTTATGTAATACTGATTTCAAATCAAAATGATTGATTTGAAATCGCGCGTGCTTCGCACGCTCATGCCGCGCAGAGCGCGTCATGTCGTCTCATGCGATACCTACGCGCCTGCGGCGCTATCAAAATGCTTTTCAAGCATTTTG
>JAILRK010000077.1 GCA_024698225.1 Oscillospiraceae bacterium
GCCCGCCGACAAGGTCACGCGGCTGGAGGCGCTGCTTGAGCGCGGGGACGGCATCGCCTTCGTCGGGGCCGGCATCAACGATGCGCCCTCGCTCATGCGCGCGGACGTCGGCATTGCCATGGGCTCCCTCGGCTCCGACGCCGCCATCGAGGCGGCGGACGTCGTGTTGATGGACGACGACCTGCGCAAGATTGCCGCCACGGTGCGCATCGGACGCAGGACCATGCGCATCGTGCGCGAGAACGTCACCTTTGCGCTGGCGGTCAAGTTCGCCGTGCTGGTTCTCGGCGCGCTGGGCCGGGCAACCATGTGGCTTGCCGTCTTCGGTGACGTCGGCGTGACCGTGCTGGCGGTTCTCAACGCCATGCGCACGCTGCGCACCGAGCGCGTATGACGGCGCCGCGCGCCGCAACGCGAGACACCCCTGCCGCCATGCGGCGTCTGCACGGGGGACAGCTTGCGCTGCGGCGCGTTTCTGCATTGCAGCGGCTATGCCCGCACGCGGCGCGCGAGCGGGCAGAAAGCGCTGCGTCTTTGCGCAGGTTTTTTGACAGTGCGCAAAAGAAATGCGACTGGCGAAACGTATTGTCGGTATATGGCACAATCAAAACAAGTTGGTTTTATGAAAAGTGGCAAAAATTTGTTAAATAATAAACAATGGTTGACTTTTTTCTTATGTGCTTATATGCTTGTAATACAAATCTACAACGTAGATTGAACAGGTTTCCGGCAAACGCCGGGGACGAAAAAACATTAGGGAGGACGAACACGAACATGAAGACCACAAAGAAGCTTATCGCATTGACGCTTGCCGCACTGATGGTGCTTGGCCTGGCCGCCTGCGGCGGCGGCAGCACCAGCACCAGCTCCGACTCCAGCTCGACCAGCGCCCCCGCAAACGACGGCCAGAAGTACACCATCCGCATCGGCCACAGCGACACCACCGCCAACCTGATTCACATCTCTCTTGAGCATTTCGCAGCGGCCGTCAACGAGCGCACCAACGGCCAGGTTGAGGTCCAGATTTTTGCCTCCGAGCAGCTCGGTTCCAACGCCGAGATGATTGAGATGGTCGAGATGGGCTCCCTCGACGCCATGATGCTCCCCTCCGGCCAGCAGGCCAACTACTGCCCCAAGTTCAAGGCGCTCAGCCTTCCGTTCCTGTTCGCCGACTATGACCACGTCTACAAGGTGCTCGACGGCGAGATTGGCGAGGAGCTGCTTGAAGGTCTGTCCGACCACAACATGATTCAGCTTGCCTACTGGGAGAACGGTCTGCGTCAGTTCACCAACAACAAGCGCGAAATCAACACCCCCGCCGACATGAACGGCCTGAAGTTCCGCACGCCCGAGGATCAGCTCACCATCGCGATCTTCGCCGCCTACGGCGCTTCCGCTTCCCCCTTCGCGTTCTCCGAGCTGTACCTCGCGCTGCAGCAGGGCACCTTTGACGGCCAGGAGAACCCCGTCGCCAACATCTACGCCAACAACTTCCAGAACGTCCAGAAGTACCTGACCATGGTGAACTACCAGTATCAGCCCAAGGACATGATCTTCTCCCTGAGCACCTGGAACAAGCTCCCCGCCGACATCCAGGAAATCCTGAAGACCGCTGCCGTTGAGTTCGGCAACGAGCACCGTCAGGCCATCCGCGACAACGAGGCGTCCCAGCTCGCCGAGCTCGAGGCCGCCGGCATGCAGGTCGGTTATCCCGACACGCAGCCGTTCATCGACCAGGCACAGAGCGTGTATGAGGACTTCTACGCGCAGTATGACTGGGCGAAGGACCTTGTTGAGCGCATCAATGCCCTCAAGTAATCCTTAGACGCACAGAGGTTCACACACAGGGGCACGGTTTTGTGCCGTGCCCCATTTTCCTTGCAAAGCCTTTATACATTTGAATTATGCAGAGAGGTATTTGAATGAAAAACGCGATTCATCAGCTCAGCCTGATTCTCGATAAGGTCTGCGCGGTCGTGACCGGCTTTCTGCTCGTCGCGCTGTGCGTGATTATCGACTATTCGGTCATCATGCGCAAGCTGTTTGACAGCCCCGTCACATGGCAGTACGAGTTGACGCTCGTCGGTCTGTGCTGGGTCACGTTCATCGGCATGCCGATGACCTTCCACAAGCAGGAGCACATGCGCCTGACCTTCGTCACCGACAAGCTCAAGCCCGGCGCATGGCGCATCTACATGACGGTCATTGACGTCATCCTCATCATCTTCCTCGCCGTCGGCATCGTCAACAGCATTCAGGTCGTTCAGAACGCCTGGTCCCAGCTCTACCAGACCATCCCCATCAGCCGCGGCATCTACTATCTCTCCTTCCCCATCGGCGCAACGATTTCCATTGTCCATCTGATTGACATCATTCTCAACCGCACTGCGGCTGAGGCACCCAGTGCACAGAACAAGGAGGTGGCAGCATGAGCTTCAGCTTTCCCGTACTCGTCCTGATGCTCGTCGGCGGCTTCCTGCTGCTGATGGTGCTCGGCGTACCCATCGCATTCGCGCTCGCCGTGGCGGCGCTGCTTACCTGCGCGGCAACCGGACAGTTCCCGGTCTACGCCATTTTCCATCGCTTTATCGGCAATGCAAGCTCCTACACGCTGCTTGCCATTGCCTTCTTCATCCTCGCCGCCAAGCTGATGAACACCGGCGGCGTCACGCGCAAGATTTTCCGCTGCTGCTCCGCATGGGTCGGCGCCATCCCCGGCGGCCTGGGCCACGCGAACGTCGTGGCGTCCATCGTCTTCTCCGGCATGAGCGGCTCCGCCGTCGCGGACGCGGGCGGCCTCGGTCAGATTGAGATTGACGCCATGAACGCCGAGGGCTTTGACCCCGACTTCTCCGCCGCCGTCACCGCCGCCTCCGCCACCATCGGACCCATCATCCCGCCGAGCATCCCGATGGTCGTCTACGGCATGATGTCCGAGGTCGACGTCGGTCGCCTGTTCGTTGGCGGCGTCACGCCGGGCCTGCTGCTCGCGCTCGCCACCAGCGTGCTGGTGTTCTTCATGGCGAAGAAGCGCGGCTACCCCGTCCACAAGTTCAGCTGGAAGGAAGTGCTCAGCTCCACCAAGTCCGCGTTCCTCTCCCTGCTGACGCCCGTTATCATCATCGGCGGCATCTGGACCGGCGTGTTCAGCCCGACCGAGGCGGCCTGCGTTGCCGCGACCTATGCCTTTATTCTTGCGGTGATCGTCTACCGTGAGATGGGCTGGAAGGAAGTCAAGCAGGCGCTCATCGACACCGCGCGCGACAGCGCGGGCATCCTGTGCATCATCTGCGGCGCGGCGGCGTTCAGCTGGCTCGTCACGATGCTCGGCATGACCCAGGCGCTGAGCACTGCGCTCGTGTCCCTGACGCAGAACAAGTACGTCATGCTGCTGATTCTGAACATCGCCTTCCTGCTCATCGGCATGTTCATGGAGGCGCTCGCCGCCATGACCATCACGCTGCCGTTCCTGGTGCCCCTGATGGGCGTCTACGGCATCGACCCGCTGCACCTCGGCGTCGTGCTGGTGCTGAACCTCATGATTGGCCTGTGCACCCCGCCTGTCGGCACGTCCCTGTTCATCTGCGCCAAGAGCGCCGGCATCTCAATTGAGAAGATGTACAAGGCGATTCTGCCGTTCCTCGTGCCGCTGCTGGCGGTGCTGTTCCTCATCACCTATGTTGAACCGCTCGTCACCTGGCTGCCCGGTCTGATGTAAGCATCTGTGCAGGGCGCAACCCATTCCACAGCAAAGAGAGGGGAAGCCATGCAATTTAAACCGGTATCATCGAACAAGCTCTATATTCAGATTTACAACCAACTCCACGATGCCATCGTATCCGGGCAGTACGCGGTGGGCGACAAGCTGCCGAGCGAAAAGGACCTGTGCGGCATCTTCAGCGT